>NZ_LWEE01000214.1:0-220 GCF_001635445.1 Halioglobus sp. HI00S01 | reverse complement strand
GCACACATTTAACACTCTTGGCTCACTTGTGCGTTTTGTGCTATAATGCCGATATAAAGGCACATATGAGGCTACGATATGTCCGCTAAAATTCTTACCGGACGTCTAGTACAGCTTATTCTCTCCGGACGTCTTGACCATAATGCCCGTGAAAGACTATTAGGTCGCATTATTGAGCGGGGCATTGAATCGATCGAGTCTGAATTCGGTTTGGCTGAGG
>NZ_LWEE01000213.1:0-468 GCF_001635445.1 Halioglobus sp. HI00S01 | reverse complement strand
CAGTACCAGAAGACTATTGTCCCCAGGTGTCTGGGCGTCTAAGTGTTTTATTTTCCTCGAAGTAGGTGAGGTGCAGAAGAAGGTGGGCGTGCTCTGGGCCTGTAGGTAAGGTGGGGGGCGCGGTAAAAGAGTGTACTGGTGGAGTGCCCCATTCACTCCTGTCCCAGCGTTCAAAATCTACGAACAAATTTTCTTTTTCGGGATTTTCCCTCTTAAGGCTGCCCTGAACTTTTAATACATGATGTCCCTGCACGTTACTGATTAGTAGTGATGTGGCTTCATTCACTTCTTCATCGGAAGCACCCAGTCGATACAGGGNGTNTGATNTTTTTTTTGTGTGCTCGAGTTTGTGGCTGACATCAATGTACTGTAAGGGCATCCGATCTATTTGCATTTGATCTACTATGGGTTCACTAAGTGCGAGTCCCAGCTCTTTCAGCTCGTCTATTGCAGCGTATGCTTCATTTA
>NZ_LWEE01000212.1:0-224 GCF_001635445.1 Halioglobus sp. HI00S01 | reverse complement strand
AATGGCTTCCACCATGCCCAGATCATCGGCCATGAACTCGTGGAAGAGCACATCGATACTGCGCTGTGGATCGAGGGCCTGTATGCAGGATCGTCCGGCCCTCGATCCACAGCGCAGTATCGATGTGCTCTTCCACGAGTTCATGGCCGATGATCTGGGCATGGTGGAAGCCATTTATGCACGGGCAGGATTACCCATGACCGAGCAGGCCAAGGCAGAGCTAC
>NZ_LWEE01000211.1:0-208 GCF_001635445.1 Halioglobus sp. HI00S01 | reverse complement strand
GGCGCCACTTTCGGTGCGGGTGACAACAATCGAATAGCGCGCGATATCGTAGGTAAAGAAATCACCAGGGCGACCGATTTCAGTTTCCCGGCACACGGCCTGCCAGGTGCGATTCCACATGTGCTCCACTTCCTTGTCGTGAAATTCGCGACTCAGGTAGCGCTCTGTGGGAATATTCTCTGAACCAAGAAAGATGTCGGTACTCTCG
>NZ_LWEE01000210.1:0-218 GCF_001635445.1 Halioglobus sp. HI00S01 | reverse complement strand
AGAGCAAGCCCTACGAGATCAATATCTCGCTGTTTGATGCCCTGCAAGGAACGACATCGGGGACTGATGAGTGGGGCGTGGAGCGCTTTGTGTGTGCGCATGCCATCATGCTTGGCCTGGAAGGCATACCGGGCATTTACATCCACAGCCTGCTGGGTACGCGCAATGACTATGACCGTGTAGAGAATGCCGGGCACTATCGCGCGATCAATCGGCAT
>NZ_LWEE01000209.1:0-220 GCF_001635445.1 Halioglobus sp. HI00S01 | reverse complement strand
GGAACTGCTCTGCAATCACGTCGCGGCAGCGCTTAATGAATGTCTCCAGTTTTGACTGGGGGACAAAACAATAGTCCGGGCTCACGCACAGCTGGCCGCCGTTCATGGATTTACCGGTAATAATGGTTTCCGCTGCCTTATTGATATCGGCAGACGGGGAAATGATGACGGGAGATTTGCCGCCAAGCTCCAGTGTGACGGGGACCATGTTGTCGGCCGC
>NZ_LWEE01000208.1:0-202 GCF_001635445.1 Halioglobus sp. HI00S01 | reverse complement strand
CGCCGTCTTAACGGCGAATAGCCCTTGCCAGATACTAGCGTAGAGCGGGATATAGTGCGTTTCTATTGCTGAATGAAAATCCACGGCTTCCCAGTGATCGACAATGGCATCGGTACCGGCGGCAACGCTCCCTTTGGTCTCGTAGGTAGAGATAATGCCGTCGATTTTGCCGATGAGCCACACCACTTCTTCCGTGTACTCA
>NZ_LWEE01000207.1:0-261 GCF_001635445.1 Halioglobus sp. HI00S01 | reverse complement strand
CACTGGCACGCGTACTGCGCGATTGTCCATGATGGCTGTGACGTGCGTGCGGTGTAGCAATTGATTGAGGGGGTCGTCGGGGACCACGCGGCGCAGCTGCTTGAGCACCGTCTGGTGAACTGAGCGCTGGCGGAACAGCCCGGTGCCGGTCAATGTGGCCGTTACGATCGCCAGCATTGGCATGCCTGCGCCGGCACTGACGGCAGTTGCCACCAGTTTGGCACCCGCCACCACCAGCAGTGTGAGCAGGGTTAGCTCGCT
>NZ_LWEE01000206.1:0-211 GCF_001635445.1 Halioglobus sp. HI00S01 | reverse complement strand
CGCCATCTGTGTGTTCCACCAGCGTTTTTCTACCAACACCATGCCCAAGTGGCCGTTGGCCCAGCCCTTCCGCCTGTTGGCGCATAACGGTGAAATCAACACCATTGAGGGTAACCGCAACTGGGCCGAGGCCCGCACCGCGTGTTTCGAGACCGAGCGTCTGCCCAATATCAAGGACATTGCGCCGCTGGTGAATCGCACCGGCTCCGAC
>NZ_LWEE01000205.1:0-218 GCF_001635445.1 Halioglobus sp. HI00S01 | reverse complement strand
TCTGCACCGTCCACCCCTCGGGCGGTTCGAAGGTGAATTCGAGCTTGTTGTGGTAGAAGCGGTTGTCGTCGCGCTCGCTCTGGACGCTTTCACCCCACACCAGGCCTTCGGTGCGCTGCTTGAACTCACCGGGAATTTCCGGGCTCTCGATATAGGTGCCGTCATCCAGTTCTGAGGCTGCGCCAATGACCGTTTGCAGGCGTTTGTCATTGCGCGGG
>NZ_LWEE01000204.1:0-216 GCF_001635445.1 Halioglobus sp. HI00S01 | reverse complement strand
CCGCTAAAATCCACGCATGATCAATGCCATCGACACCCATCCTGTCACCGACTGCGGCGGGGCTGGTAAAGTCCAAAGGCGAACCCGCCAGAGACACTAGCGCCCCCGTAGGAATAGCATCCTCATCGAGGTCAGCCACTTTGTCACTAAAAAGCTGCAGGCGATGATCATGGATACTTCCTGCCGCATGTCCCTCCAGATTGAAGTACGCATGAT
>NZ_LWEE01000203.1:0-200 GCF_001635445.1 Halioglobus sp. HI00S01 | reverse complement strand
TGCCAAAGCAAAAGAAGGCAGCGGTAATGAAGAAAACCGGGAAACTGGCCTGCGAAGTGTGCGACTTCGACTTCCACGCGCAGTACGGTGAGCTAGGTAAAGAGTTTGCTGAATGCCACCACAAGAAGCCCGTCAGCGAAATGAAGCCTCATCAGAAGACCAAGCTCGACGACCTAGCCATCGTGTGTAGTAACTGCCAT
>NZ_LWEE01000202.1:0-219 GCF_001635445.1 Halioglobus sp. HI00S01 | reverse complement strand
GAGCCGACAAGTCGACTCGCTATCGTGGCTCGGTGATTGCTGCGGTGCCGGTGACAGATCCGACCGTGCGCACATTCCTGGTCAGGGTGGTGTCGGATGAGGTGATAACCGCGTTGTTGCCCGGTATGTCTACGCAGGTCACCCTGCGTCTGGGCGCAGGACAACAGGGGCTGGCGGTGCCGCGGGATGCGATTCTTCGCTACCCCGATGGCCGCATTA
>NZ_LWEE01000201.1:0-220 GCF_001635445.1 Halioglobus sp. HI00S01 | reverse complement strand
TCGTCTTGCGACCAGTGAGCTGCCAGACTACGTGCACCTGGAAGGTTTTCAGCGCAATGTGCGCGGCTACTTTGCCGTGGCCGATGTGGGCTTTCTGCCATCGAAGTTCCGCGGTGAGAGTTTCCCTCTGGTGATTATTGAATGCCTGCAGACAGGCGTGCCTTATCTGGCCACTGATCTGGGTGAAATTTCGCGTATGCTGGACAGCAGTCAGGGGCCA
>NZ_LWEE01000200.1:0-300 GCF_001635445.1 Halioglobus sp. HI00S01 | reverse complement strand
CGGGGCTGGGCACTGCCGTGCAGCTGTAAGCAGTTCACTATTGGTGACGCCCTCAAGACTATTAGCAGTTTCGTTCAACATCGACTGGGTAATGATCAGTTCACCCACCAGGTTGATCACCTGATCTAACTTGTCGACGGCTACCCTGATCGTCGTCGACTCGCTGGAAGAGCGCTTAGCCTGCTTTTCGCTGTTCGCGCTATCTTGTGCATCGACATCCGAATCAACCTGTGCGTGATCTGCCTTGGGCCCCGCGATTGGTACATCTGCACTGCCATTTGCATCGGAGGTTGCCTGGAC
>NZ_LWEE01000199.1:0-239 GCF_001635445.1 Halioglobus sp. HI00S01 | reverse complement strand
AATACCTTGTCGCGATAGCTCACCTTGCCATCGATGGGGTCTCGAATCACGTTGAGGCCTGCCCCGGCGATGGTTCTACCGGCAGTGTGTATGACGCCGCCGCGGCAACCATCGCCGGGACGGCAACTGGAGGTCTCGGTGCACTGTGAAACCACCACTGTGTCGGCATCGATGAAGCGTGCAAAGCCGTCGATGTGCCCGCGCGTCAGGTCGCCTTCAGGAATCCCTTCTACCATGAT
>NZ_LWEE01000198.1:0-201 GCF_001635445.1 Halioglobus sp. HI00S01 | reverse complement strand
CCGCTCTCGGAGGCATACAGCGTTTCATAGGCCCAGATCCGGTCATAGGTATCGGTGTCTGCCAGTATGGGTTGAGCGGCGAGGGCGATAGGTGTCACTACTGAGGCGGCGCCCCGTCTTTTCATATTTTCCCCCGTGCCCTCGCCAGGAATGCCTACAAATCCTTGAAGAAAACCTTGGAGTTACGCTGCAGGTTGTACA
>NZ_LWEE01000197.1:0-202 GCF_001635445.1 Halioglobus sp. HI00S01 | reverse complement strand
CGGCGGTTAATACCACGTCCTGTTCGAGAAAGTCCGCTCCCATGGCGTGGGCCATGGCCTTCGCTTCCAGGGTGTGTTCAGGCAGGTAACCACTGGCGCCGCGATGGGCGATCACCAGTGGATTGGCGGAGGCCACGCTTATACCCATCAGCGCCAGCAGGGCGCAAATAAACCGATACATGGGGAAAGTACCTGGGCTGCC
>NZ_LWEE01000196.1:0-218 GCF_001635445.1 Halioglobus sp. HI00S01 | reverse complement strand
ATGACTGCGGCACCCAGTTTCATCGGGATTCCTATGGCGCAGACCTGTCCTTTACGAATATCAAGATGGCGCTCTATCTCGATCCACTGGATGCGCAATCCGGGGCAATTCGGGTGATTCCCGGCAGCCATCATCCGGGCAGTGCGTTCACCCGGTTACTCAATCAGCATGTTGATTCCGGATTTCGCGATCTGAACCTGGATACCGATGAAGTGCCC
>NZ_LWEE01000195.1:0-220 GCF_001635445.1 Halioglobus sp. HI00S01 | reverse complement strand
TCCGGCGCTGAGGCCGCCGTGCCACCGGTCGAGACAGCACCGAATCAACCTTCTTTTATGCGGGTATGCGACATCGAAGGCTTACGCACAGCGCAGGCGCAGGGCGCGACCCTGGTGGATTCCAGGGAGCCGCGTCGCTACGCCGGAGTAGAGGAGCCCATTGATCCGCTGGCCGGGCATATTCCCGGCGCGCTCAACCACCCATGGCAGGGAGTGACAG
>NZ_LWEE01000194.1:0-218 GCF_001635445.1 Halioglobus sp. HI00S01 | reverse complement strand
ACTACCGGGTCGACAACCGAGAATTTGAATTATTGCTGTATGACTTATCCACCGGCGACGGCGCCTCGCTGTGGCTGGCGCTGGACCAGCAGGCAGCCTGGCTGGAGGGCGCAGACCAGGTGCTGCGACAACGGGCGGCCAACGGTCCGCTATGCCAGGGCAGAATCAGGCCAGCGGCTGCGGATGTGCTGCCAACCGTGGTCAGGAAGTTTTTTATC
>NZ_LWEE01000193.1:0-242 GCF_001635445.1 Halioglobus sp. HI00S01 | reverse complement strand
ATTATCTGTGCGCTGCGCGCCTGGCAGCCGCAGACTAGCACAGATTCAGGTGGTGACGGGGGAGAGTCGGCCTTGCAGGGGAACGTTAATCCCGGAGGCTGGTATCAATTAAGGCTTTCGGGATAACCCTGCACAAGCGGCGAATCAAACTTTTGTCTAGCCACCAGTGTTGCAAGATCTGCGGCGGCCATCCCGGTGTTTACAGCGAGAAATTCCTCTACGGTGTCTACGACCAGGGTATG
>NZ_LWEE01000192.1:0-215 GCF_001635445.1 Halioglobus sp. HI00S01 | reverse complement strand
TTGAGAATATTCAGGTGCACATTGCCGTCGCCAATATGGCCAAACCAGACGATCTCAAAATCGGGATAGTTCTGGTTAACCACGGCCTCCACTTCCGCCAGGAACTCCGGCACGCGTGAGATCACTGTGGAGATGTCGTTCTTGTAGGGCGTCCAGGGCGTAATGGTTTCGGAAATGTCTTCGCGCAGGCGCCACAGGTTCTGGGCCTGGGACAG
>NZ_LWEE01000191.1:0-308 GCF_001635445.1 Halioglobus sp. HI00S01 | reverse complement strand
CCCCTCGATATCGCCGAGCAACGCGTTTTCCACTGTACAGTTGCAAACATCTATCTCTTCCCTGAGATCGCCTGATGGCTGCTGGTAACTGAACGATGTCTCTACCCCAAACTGGGTCCACCCTTCAAGCGGCTCCACCTGCTTCACGAGCCCTGACAGCGATACGGTATTTTTCCCTACAGACTTAACAATACGCACGTTCATCTCCTCTGGTATGAGCCCACCATACCTTGCATGCCCAGTAATGCTCAGAGCCCGGAAACAGCTCAATATCATATCTATCAAATGAATTTGCACAGTTACGATCT
>NZ_LWEE01000190.1:0-200 GCF_001635445.1 Halioglobus sp. HI00S01 | reverse complement strand
CGCCGGGGATGATGCCGGCGGCGATTACGGCACCGACGGCGTCGCCCGCCGCGCTGACCGAGTCAAAGCCGGCGAGCAATACGCGGGCGATTTCCGGTCTGGGCAGGAGTTTGACGGTGACTTCCACGGTAACGCCAAGCAGGCCTTCCGAGCCGGTGATAATGGCCAGCATGTCGAGGCCCGGGCTGTCGAGGCCGTCG
>NZ_LWEE01000189.1:0-219 GCF_001635445.1 Halioglobus sp. HI00S01 | reverse complement strand
ACAGAAGCGTCAGCACTAGCGCCGCAGTAAGCCTCACCGGTATTCCAGCGCCACGCTGTCCTGACCTAACTGGTCGCGCAGCGATTGCAGCAGTTCATCGGTCGGCGACACACGCCAGTTCTCCCCGCAGGTGAAGCGAGCCTGGTTATGGCCCTGCAGGTACATCATAGACACCGGACAGCTGCCGCCGCGCCCTGACTCCAGGGTGCGCTGTAGCTG
>NZ_LWEE01000188.1:0-213 GCF_001635445.1 Halioglobus sp. HI00S01 | reverse complement strand
ACCAATTGGTTAAAAGCCAACTGCTCTACCAACTGAGCTAACGGCCCTGAATCTTGGGACACCGAAGTAGGTGGCGCCCCCAGAGAGGTGCGTATAGTAATGATTTAGCGGCAAAAAACAAGCGTTTGCCAAAAATATTTTCCGCCGTAACAAACTCAATAATACCGGGTGGGATCTGCCACCCCGGCGTCGACAAAACCCTGCTGGCGCAGT
>NZ_LWEE01000187.1:0-218 GCF_001635445.1 Halioglobus sp. HI00S01 | reverse complement strand
TTTCGGCCTGATACTCTGGCTGTTGCTTGCCCCTCAGGTCCGGGCCGATGATTACCTGGCGGCCAGTGCGGATCGCTGCGTGATCCTGCTGCACGGTATGCTTCGATCGTCGCTGTCGCTCAAGCCCATGCAGTGGTACCTCGATCACGCCGGCTACACCACGGTCAACCTGAGTTACCCCTCATTGCTTTATCCGATTCCTGAATCGGCGGAGATGG
>NZ_LWEE01000186.1:0-220 GCF_001635445.1 Halioglobus sp. HI00S01 | reverse complement strand
ACGCGGTTGCTGATGTCGTCGATCTTGTCGACACCCTGGTGATCAGGGAGGCCGAGATCGAGTAGTAGTATGTCAAACACATTGCGCTCTATGGCTGCCAAAGTATCGTCTAGGCGTGTGACAAAGCAAGCTTCCAGATGCTGCGGGAATGCGCGGTTCAGCATCTCTTTGATGAGTTCGGCATCTGCTAGGTTGTCTTCCGCAACTAATATTCTTCGGA
>NZ_LWEE01000185.1:0-286 GCF_001635445.1 Halioglobus sp. HI00S01 | reverse complement strand
CGTCGGCACCGTCCAGAATCAACTGGCGCAGTTCAGCGACACTGAGGTCCGGCGCCATGGCCANCAGCTTGGCGGCGAGATTGAGCACCTGGGGCGAGGACATGGACGTGCCATTAAAGGGGATTCTGTCGCCGCCAAGCTGTTGGCCATGGCGCCGGACCTCAGTGTCGCTGAACTGCGCCAGTTGATTCTGGACGGTGCCGACGAAAAGCAGCTGGAAAGCCGCACCATTCTGCTCATGAATCCCAAGGCATCCATGGCCTTGCTGGAAAAACAGCTGGCCAAG
>NZ_LWEE01000184.1:0-309 GCF_001635445.1 Halioglobus sp. HI00S01 | reverse complement strand
GTAGGTCCTCAAGACGAGCAGACTCATCAACACAATGACTAACGCAAACAGCATTCCCTGGTACATCCTGTACCTCCCGCGTGTTCAGCGACTTCAGCTTCTCTGAAGTATAGACAGGAATTCGCAGGGTGGTTATTTTTCGACCAACCACAACCCTGGGGTCAGTGTCTTCCACGGTATCGGGCAGAACGCCGGGGCCCACGCCGGATGCGGTGCCCTCGTTCCGGTACTGCCCACTGGTAACGACCGTGTCGCCCGTACAGGTCTCGGTAGCGCCCGGCATCATGACAGGAATGGGGTTGCCCGAGG
>NZ_LWEE01000183.1:0-210 GCF_001635445.1 Halioglobus sp. HI00S01 | reverse complement strand
AGGAAGGGCTTGTGGTGTGCAGAACAATCGACACGATGACAAAGCCCATTTGGGAGGCGCGGCAGGCGGACTGGGACGCAGTGCACAAAGGGCGAATGCAGGCAGCGGCACGAAACATAATTGCCCGTGCGCGCGACGCGGAAGATAGGGTGATCAGAGGCGAGGATGTTAACGCGTCGCCGGATGTGGAGTATGAGCAGGCCAAAGAAA
>NZ_LWEE01000182.1:0-210 GCF_001635445.1 Halioglobus sp. HI00S01 | reverse complement strand
GCCTCGAGCACCGCATTGCGCAGCGCCGCATCATAGGGCTCGGTAAAGTCGATATGCATGAGCTCACCGCTCTCACCGGTGTCATAGGTGTGCTCACGCCCCCAGGTGTAATCGATAACCTGATCGGGAATAACCAGCCTGCCTGGCGGCATATTCGGGGCAATGCCACCGACGGCGTTAATGCCGATGATATGGGTGGCGCCCAACTGT
>NZ_LWEE01000181.1:0-219 GCF_001635445.1 Halioglobus sp. HI00S01 | reverse complement strand
TCGAAAAAACCTTCCCATATCTGTGTATTTAACGATATATGCCCGAGAGAGTTAGTGGAGCTTTGGGGACAAACGAAGCTGTGCGGCGTTTGCTCGTATGCTGTTAATCACATTGCGCATCTTCCGGCAATTTCCGCGCAACGGGATAAATCCTGGGAAGAGTACGAAAGTGACCGCGAGTGTTACCAGACATTCAGTAAGCGTACGGATATAAGCGAT
>NZ_LWEE01000180.1:0-208 GCF_001635445.1 Halioglobus sp. HI00S01 | reverse complement strand
AATTCCAGACCGATGGCCAGTATGAAGGCGGCTTCCGGGCTGGTTGGCGCCGTGTCGATCGCGGCCTGGAAGTGGCCGTATTCGGTCGCAATATCACCGATGAAGAGAATGTCATGGGTGCCATCGACTTCAACAATCTGACCGGTTTCACCAATGAACCCCAGGTATTCGGTGTATCGGTCTCCTCTGAGTTTTAAGTTATGAATAT
>NZ_LWEE01000179.1:0-219 GCF_001635445.1 Halioglobus sp. HI00S01 | reverse complement strand
TATTGAACTTGAAAAAGCGCATGAACTGGCCCTGACAACCAACGAGCTGAAAACCGGGTTTATTGCTAATATCAGTCACGAGTTGCGCACGCCTATTCATGGCATCTCTGGTACATTGCGCCTGCTGCGCCAGGATCCGCTCAACGAGCGTCAGAATCACCGCCTAATGATGGCGGAGGAGAGCGTTGCCGAACTCAGTCGCATTATCGGCGGCATAAT
>NZ_LWEE01000178.1:0-366 GCF_001635445.1 Halioglobus sp. HI00S01 | reverse complement strand
CCGATCTCACCTTCGGCTTGCCTCCAGCGGTCACTGCAATGACCGGGGTCGACGCTATGGTGCATGCCATTGAGGCCTATACCTCGAAACACTTGAAAAACCCGATATCAGACAATCTTGCACGCCAGGCGCTGAATTTGTTGGCGCGTAATATTCGCACCGCGGTGACAGATGGCGGGAACCGCAAAGCGCGCGAGGCAGTGTTGCTGGGGGCCTGCCTGGCTGGCCAGGCCTTTGCCAACGCTCCGGTGGCCGCAGTACATGCCTTGGCCTATCCCTTGGGCGGGCATTTTCACATTCCCCACGGTTTGAGTAATTCGCTGGTGCTTCCGACAGTGCTGGAATTCAACGCGCCGGCGGCCAGTC
>NZ_LWEE01000177.1:0-555 GCF_001635445.1 Halioglobus sp. HI00S01 | reverse complement strand
TCGCGCACTGGTCGATGAGCAGGGCATAACGTCACGGAAGCAGCACCAGCGCGAACATCAGCGTGAATTCTATACAGCACACACTCGCTACCCCGATCTGCTGGATGAATTGTTGCCGGTAAAAGGACGGACGCCAAGTAAGTGGACGGAAGAAACCATTCGCGCACTGGTCGATGAGCAGGNCATNACGTCACGGGGACAGCTCGATCGTGAACATCCTGGCGCATACGAAGCTGCGCATACGCGCTACCCCGATCTGCTGGATGAATTGTTGCCGGTAAAAGTACGGACGCCAAGTAAGTGGACGGAAGAAACCATTTGCGCACTGGTCGATAAGCAGGGGATTACCTCTCGGGGCCAGCTCCAGCGCGAACATCCTAGCGCATACCAAGCTGCGCTTAAGCGCTACCCCGATCTGCTGGATGAATTGTTGCCGGTAAAAGTACGGACGCCAAGTAAGTGGACGGAAGAAACCATTCGCGCACTGGTCGATGAGCAGGGCATAACGTCACGGAAGCAGCTCCAGCGCGAACATCCTGGCGCATACAAAGCTGC
>NZ_LWEE01000176.1:0-550 GCF_001635445.1 Halioglobus sp. HI00S01 | reverse complement strand
CGCACTGGTCGATGAGCAGGGCATAACGTCACGGAAGCAGCTCCAGCGCGAACATGCTGGCGCATACGAAGCTGCGCATACTCGCTACCCCGATCTGCTGGATGAATTGTTGCCGGTAAAAGGACGGACGCCAAGTAAGTGGACGGAAGAAACCATTCGCGCACTGGTCGATGAGCAGGGCATAACGTCACGGAAGCAGCTCCAGCGCGAACATCCTGGCGCATACGAAGCTGCGCATACTCGCTACCCCGATCTGCTGGATGAATTGTTGCCGGTAAAAGTACGGACGCCAAGTAAGTGGACGGAAGAAACCATTTGCGCACTGGTCGATAAGCAGGGGATTACCTCTCGGGGCCAGCTCCAGCGCGAACATCCTAGCGCATACCAAGCTGCGCTTAAGCGCTACCCCGATCTGCTGGATGAATTGTTGCCGGTAAAAGTACGGACGCCAAGTAAGTGGACGGAAGAAACCATTCGTGCAGTGGTCGATGAGCAGGGCATAACGTCACGGAAACAGCTCCAGCGCGAACATTCTGGCGCATACNAAACC
>NZ_LWEE01000175.1:0-219 GCF_001635445.1 Halioglobus sp. HI00S01 | reverse complement strand
TCCGATGGGACACTCTCAGGTGACCTGCTGCCCATGCTGTATTTACAGGCAGAGACCCTGACGGGCCGGATCAAATACACCGGTGGTGCGCTGGACGAACTGAATGAGCGCATTGTTGAGGATACTCAGAATGCAGACCTGGCGGTCGCGCGCAACGGCATGGCTCGACAGCAGGAACTGGATCTGGCTCATCTTGAGAAGCTGATTGATTTACTGGCG
>NZ_LWEE01000174.1:0-230 GCF_001635445.1 Halioglobus sp. HI00S01 | reverse complement strand
GGACGTCTTGTCTGCCATTCAATACGTCGTAGATAACAAAGACTATCACGGCATAGATGTTCTAAATCTCTCGTTTGGTGCTGAGGTTCAGAGTCATTACTGGGAAGATCCGATAAACATCGCGGTGATGAAGGCGTGGCGTGACGGCATTGTTGTGATCACTGCGGCCGGCAACGAGGGTCCAGACAACATGACTATAGGCGTGCCCGCTAACGTCCCATATGTTATTT
>NZ_LWEE01000173.1:0-220 GCF_001635445.1 Halioglobus sp. HI00S01 | reverse complement strand
CAGTTGTCTCCGACGTGCCATGTGGCTTGACCGAACACAGCAATAGTTTCGGTTTCGAAAACGCTGTTCTGGATGGCATAGTCACCCGGCGCCGCGATCAGTGGCAGCGATGGCCCGAAGATCTCGGTGCCGACAGCGATATCGTCACCCACAATAGTTGAAATACGCCCCTCGAATTCCCTGGTCTCCTGCTCGAAGTAGTAGAGACCCACCATATAGT
>NZ_LWEE01000172.1:0-246 GCF_001635445.1 Halioglobus sp. HI00S01 | reverse complement strand
GCCACTCACAAGAATCTCGCTGCCGAGGTTCAGGTCGGGCGTTTCCGCAACGACCTGTACTATCGAATTAACGTCATTGATGTACAGGTGCCCAGTCTGCGCGAGCGACGCGAAGATCTGCCCGCACTGGCCAGGACCATACTCGGACGGATATCCAGCGAAGAAGGCACGGCAAAGGCGACTCTGGATGCCAGCGCTCTGGACGCTCTGGCATCGTACGATTTCCCCGGCAATGTTCGCGAACTC
>NZ_LWEE01000171.1:0-210 GCF_001635445.1 Halioglobus sp. HI00S01 | reverse complement strand
CACCGTCACCCAGGCGCAGAATGGCCAGATTGATACTGAGATCGACCAGGTCCGCGGGCTGAGTCAGGCTGTAGGACTGCGCGCCGTGAGGCCAGGCGCTGACCAGGTCAAGCAGCTGCAAGGTGTCCACCTCATCCAGGGCACTGTCGATGGCAGCCGGCGCCAGCGTCGCCTCAATGCCATGATCAACCGCCGGCAAATAGCTGTTCC
>NZ_LWEE01000170.1:0-217 GCF_001635445.1 Halioglobus sp. HI00S01 | reverse complement strand
CAATTGGCCGGATACCATTGCTGAGGAAGTCTGGTGGGGAGTAACGACGGACCACGCCCAGTGCACCGGGCGACGCTGTCCGAATATTTCCCAGTGCAGTTTCTTCAAGGCCCGGGAGCAGCTGCAAAACGCCGACATTATCGTTACTAACCACGACCTCGCTCTGTCGGATCTGGCCCTGGGTGGCGGCGCGATTCTGCCCGACCCCGACGATTGT
>NZ_LWEE01000169.1:0-220 GCF_001635445.1 Halioglobus sp. HI00S01 | reverse complement strand
TGGGCGAAGGCATTGGTATCGATCGCCTGGTGATGTTCTTGACCGACTCGCCCTCGATCCGCGATGTGCTGCTATTCCCACATATGCGGCCTGAGTGAGGAGATTTCTCCACAAATAGTGCTCAGAGCCGATGTAATACGCTACACTCCCCCGAACTTGAATTCACCGGGGAGTGTGTGTTGTCACCCACATCCAGAGTACTGATTGTCGTCGCTGCCGC
>NZ_LWEE01000168.1:0-200 GCF_001635445.1 Halioglobus sp. HI00S01 | reverse complement strand
CCTGGCAGGGGCCACCACCACGTTTATCAGTTGCATCGGTGACGATGGCAGCGGCAACGACATCTTGGCAAGGTTCAATACCCTGGGCCTGGCTACCCATGGGATCACCCAGATACAGAATACGCCTACCGGCACTGCCTGCATCTTCATCGATGCTGCTGGCGAGAACTGTATCGGCCTGACGGCAGGCGCCAATGAAG
>NZ_LWEE01000167.1:0-563 GCF_001635445.1 Halioglobus sp. HI00S01 | reverse complement strand
GAGGTGGACTGAGGTGTGTTCCGCCCAAAAGTCCTGGGTTTCCCCGACCTGGTAGGGAACGCCGTAGACACGTCCACGTCCGTAATAACCCGTGCCGTAAACCGGTGCGACACCGTAGTATTTGCGCCCCGGGTGGAGTACGGCAGTTTCATCGCGTCCCGCGAAGAGGGTGACCAGCACTGTGTCTACATCGGCCTCTGCTGCTATTTTTGCTACATCTTCCCGGTTAATCTCGGTTCCCGGATGCAGGGTGTAACTTGCCACTGCCCTGACGCCTTGTTTGTGCAGGGCCTCTGCGAATTCCTGCTCAAACGCCCTGCGGCCTGATTCGCTCGAGGCTGTGTATACCAGTACGCCGCGCAGACCACGCTTGTCGGACAGGTTCGTGGCTGTCCAGGATTTGGTAACAGTGGCGGTNGGGGTGCAGGCGGCAAACAGTGTGCTGACTAGTAGCGCAACAAAGGCAATGTGTTTGATGATCCCATCTCCCCGGAGGCGGTGACGGAGGGTGTCATCATAGATACGCGATACGCTGTGGCAGGGGGTTGACAGTGACTGTGGCG
>NZ_LWEE01000166.1:0-220 GCF_001635445.1 Halioglobus sp. HI00S01 | reverse complement strand
ATGACACCGGCAGCCAGGGTTACACCAATCAGAGCCACTACCCGCCCGGTAAAGTTGAGGGTTTCGTAGTAGGCGGTGGTGAGGTCCATCCCCTGTTTTTCTTTCGCCAATATCACCGTTAACACGTATAAGGCATAGTCGACACCAATGCCCACCCCGAGGGCAATCACAGGCAACGTAGCTACTTTCACACCCATACCCAACCACACCATCAGTGCTT
>NZ_LWEE01000165.1:0-204 GCF_001635445.1 Halioglobus sp. HI00S01 | reverse complement strand
TCGCGCGCCACCTGGGTGGTCGCCAGATAGTCGGCCACGGATGCAGCGCGGCGCTCAGACAGGGTCTGATTGTAGGCGCGGCTACCGGTGTTGTCGGTGTGACCGGAGACGCGGATGGTGGTGTCATGGTATTTGGCCAACACGGTACCGACGGAATTCAGTACCGGGTAGAAGCTGGATTTCAGGTTGTAGGAATCAGTTTCA
>NZ_LWEE01000164.1:0-406 GCF_001635445.1 Halioglobus sp. HI00S01 | reverse complement strand
TTCTGTTCTGAGGGCATATACCGTAGTGCAAACCGGCGGCAAAGGCCACCAAAACCGGGGCCAGCATTCGGGGACAGACCACATTTATTTGGGGATCGACCGCACTCCCCGGGTCGTACCTTGTTCTCTCCCCAAATAAATGTGCTCTGTCCCCTACAACGCGGTCGATCCCCGAACAATTGTGGTCTGTCCCCAAAAAATGCCCCCAAAAAAAAAACAAAAAAGCCCGGCACTAGGCCGGGCTTTTTGGGTTTGCCTGAGAGGCTGGGCTTACATCATGCCGCCCATGCCGCCCATGCCGCCCATGTCTGGCATGGCAGGTGCCGCCGCAGCCGCATCCTGAGGTGCATCGGCAACCATTACCTCGGTGGTGATCATCAGACCAGCCACGGAACCAGCGGCCTGC
>NZ_LWEE01000163.1:0-140391 GCF_001635445.1 Halioglobus sp. HI00S01 | reverse complement strand
CTCCGGCCACACGACCACCGTTCTCTGACAGCAGGTGACCATAGTCTTCCGTGCTCAGCTTCACATACGTGGTACCCGCACCCGAGACCGTGTTCCTGGATGACACGCCACTGGCCGTTCGGTACACACCTGTGAAGCCCGCCACATCGTCGGCAAAGACACTGATACGACCACCTGCGCCCGCCGGTGCAGTGTCCCTGAAGTTATAGGTGTTCCTGCCACCCTCTACGCTGAATGTTCCCGCGCCGGTCAACATGCCCACATCTACATGGATACTGCCGCCTGCCCCCGCTGGCAGGTCATCGTGGTAGGTCTTCTGACCTTGTGCCTTGATGGTGCCATCCAGCACCAGCGCGCTGGCCGTGATCCCGATCAGGCCGCCGCCACGCCCTGGTTCTGAGCTATTACGGTAGTAACCCGCACTGCCCGGGAACTCCGCCTCGAAGTACCGGCCATAGGTACAGTCAGCACTATTGCCATACACAATGCCACCATGGCACGCCCGACGCGTGTTGTTGCTAAAGTCCGGGCCACTCCAGTAGCTGCCCGGATAGCCACGGCCACTCAGATCAATCGACGACGTGCTATCCACCGTCACCGTGCCCACAACATCCAGCGTCAGCGGATACAGCGTCTTGCTGCTTGAATTAGCATATTGAGTGGTTAGCACCGCACCATTAGTGACGTTAACATCACCCAAAACTTCCAGTTGATTGACCTCCAGGGTAACTGTTGTGAGGTCAAGAGAGAGGTCTCCTTCAACGACTAGTGAGTCGAGGGTGATTGAAGAATTAGCGCCTACCAAGGAGAAATCACCCCTCACCCGAAGATCCGAGCCAGTAAGCGCACTGCCATCAACAATCACTGACTCAAGTGTTTGTCCGGAAGGGATCTCCACTGACACACCATCGAAAACTGCCTGTCCTCCATCGTTGGGGTCGGAGGGATCCATACCCCAGCGAAGTTCTACTCCATCCTTGACGCCGTCACCATCGGAGTCATCGTTCCCAACCGTCGTGCCCCACGCCGCTTCGCGGGCGTCACACAACTCATCCGCATCGACATCCTCGCACTTGCGGTATTGGCCAATATACAAATTGCTATCGCCTGTCAGGAAAACGAGGTCATTCGTTACCGCAATGCCGGTCCCATTCGCATCATCGTATGAACTGAAGTCAATGAACGCCCTGAGCAGCGGCACCGCCGGCGGCTGCAAATAGGCCACAGGTACACCGTTCACGAACTGCGTATCGGCGCCAAACGACAAATCTCCCGCAATAGCCACGTCATTCAATCTACCGCCTTCTGCAGTAGCCATAGCAGCACCAAGAACTGGAGCGTTCGGATTGCTGACATCGACAGTGACAAGACTTCGACTGAAATCAGCAAGAATAACGGCTCCTTCATGGAACTCGACATCTCGTACATCTCCACCCGACAGTGAAGAGATAACACTTGCCGCCGTTGGCTCACTGATATCGGCAAGCTCAAGACCGTCAGTGCCCATGGCTATGGCTGCAATCCCTTGCTCTTCATCAACAGCGATGCCTCTCGCCGATGCAGAGGTCACAATCCATCCACGTTCGATCATTGCAGCGGGATCGGCCACATCCAGTATCAGTACGCCACCGGTTCCATCTGCTACATACAGAAGGTTGCTAGACTCCAACTGCAAATCCGCAGCCTCGCCTATTGTGTCGTAGCGACTAATTTCAATTGGTGCCGTAGGGTCAGTGATGTCTACCGCAACAACACCCGCTGTGCCCGAGGCCAGATACGCGGTATTTCCGCTGACACGAATGTCATTCGCGCTGGCCGTTGACAGGGTTCCCACCACGCGCGAATTTTCCGGTTGACGCGCATCAACCACGGACATACCACCGGAATGTGCGACATAGACATAGCGACCGTTTGGCCCTACCGTCACATTATGAGTGCTGCTCCCTATCGCCAACACACCAAGATCCACAGGATCGAAGCGATCTACGGTGATGGGGACGACTTGCTCTTGCGAGGCGTAGTTAACCGTCACCGCACAGTCACCCGATCCCGACAAATATATAAAGCCAGGCTCCCCCGCCCCACCCGGCGTACAAACGAGCAGGTCATCAATGCCGTAGCTACTCTGTGATGTGACATCCAGTACGGTGCCGTCTATCAGCTCTGCTGTCACTGAGAGCGAGACAAATTGCTCTCCATCTACTGTATTAACGGTGTACGCAATACTGTCAGGACTCACATTGAAATTAACAATCAGTGATGAAACATCGCCATCAGCAGCATCTGAGGGATCAGTTCCTGCCAACAACTCGAGGCCGTCAGGGATGCCATCGTTGTCAGTATCCGTCTTCAGCGGATCAGATGTGAAACCATCCTGTCCAGGAAAAACCTCCTCCCCGTCCTCAACACCATCGCCATCCGTGTCGGCCACCTCCATCCCGGTGCCGTAAGTCACCTCGAGGTGATTTGCCAGCCCATCAGAGTCCCAGTCTTCCTTTCCGTCAATTGGGTCATTGGGGTTCAGGCCGAGTGAAACCTCGATATCGTCCGCAATACCATCGCCATCGGTGTCACCTGTCGTCGATACAAGGACAGAGGCCAGTGCAACCACTCCGTCCTTTCGAGCAGTAATGACCGCGGAGCCGGCGGCCTTCGCCGTGATTCGCCCCGCGCTGTCTATCTCTACGGTAGCGGGGTTACTGACGCTGAAATTGAGCCCCTCTGGGTTCGTCAGGGATTGACCACTGGGGTAAATGGCGCTGACTTGAAGATTCTGTCCAGAGCCAATGCTGTAGAACTGGATCAGTCCTCCATTCTCAATAATTAGTCGATCAGGTACAGGCTCAGGGCTATCCAGAAAGAAGATGCCCACCTCATCAGAGCCACCTGCGTCGACCTCAAAATAGTCAGTTTCACCGCTGAGGGTTTCTCCATCCCGGACACAGGTTGCTCGTGCGCGGATCCGCCCCATACTCGAGGGAACATTGGGAAGACTGAAAGTACCGTTAGATTCTGCGCGAACAGTGCGATTAAGTACCGAGACGACACAATCCTGATCAATGGTCAAATATTGATCAGCACGTGACGATAGGCTGACAAAAGCTAGCAGAGCCAAAGCTGCCACAATCAGCGTGGATGCATACGACTTGAAACATGCGTACACCGAGGGCCACCTCATTAAAGTCCATGTCGCGGGCACAGGCCCACTATTCCCTATTGATGTTCTTCAAACGAAAGCAGAAAGCGTTGGCCGCACTGGAAAGACGAGCGTACGGACAGGAACATCCCCTATACAAATATCTTTATAATTCAATCGTAGTCTAATTCACTCAGATTGTGGCGCAACCCCAAATGTCAAATCTTTTATACGGCTCGAAACACACTTCAGCAGGCATCTGATATCCGCATATTCTGCACAGTGCGCCCTATTTCTAGCGCAGGGATCCAAGCACAGAGAAAGACATTTTCCTAAGAGTTTCGAAGCGGGCTCTGATAGCCTTGATACTAGATTTTTTTGTGGTCGATCTCTTTTAGTTTCTCGACAATAGGCTCAATAAGCTTGGCCTCCACCACCACCTGCCCTCGACTGGAGTGATCAACAAGATTACCATTCACGATTTCAAACAGATCCATTGAAGGTGCTGATGAATATAAGTCTATGAATGCCTGACATATCATCTGGTACTTCCGCTTCAGCGATTCATATTCTTCTAACGCCTGATCGTTTGAGGTTGGACCACCAAGACGTCGGCCCTCGCTTTCTGACTCGAGTCTTTCGATATAGGCAGTCATCCGTTCAACGTCCCTTTTGACTCTCACCAACTCCATTTGCGTTTTTGGCAATGCCAGTTCCCCCCCGATTTCTTCAGCTTTGACATCACCCAAAGTCTTGCGTGTTCCTGCCATAAATGAATTGAGAAGCATTCGATAGTCTTTGTTGCGAAGCAACGTGGATTTTGATACCGGCCTGGGCTCAAGTTTATCTTCCTGCTGATTCTCTGACGCCTTGAGCTTGTACAGCAGTTTCTCGTGCTGTGTCAGTAAACTGGCTATATAAGTAGCAAGACTGGATACATTATCGAACTGGCCCTCGTGAAGCTGTTGTAGGGCGTTTTCGATGTAATCTTTCCGCCCTTTCACGCGATCTCGCTGCCATTCTTCGAAGGGATTTCTGTAAACTCGTTTGGCTATAGACATCTCAATAATCCGCGTTATTCATTAGTCTGCAGGCAGCATAGGCCGGCTCTTTGAAAACTGGTCAGAGAGCGCTACCGGATCAGCACGCATCAACCCAATAATTTCGGCATGCGTCATGCCCGTCATGTCACGAAGAGATTCAATCAGCGAATATAGATCAGCTACCGCGGTCGATTCGCTTCGCTCTGCCAGCGCCTCGTCTACCCGGCCAGTAGCAATCAGGAGACGCCTTGAAGCCAGGCTCATTTTTGCCTTAATCGTCCTCGAGTCAGTTAGAGGAAACGCGATGCAGTCTCCAAGTCTCTTGAGCAAGTATCTGGTCTCATCATCTTTGATGTGTCGGGCATCGATATAGCTGGCAACCTCCTCCGGCCGTTCGACTAGCAAGGGGCTCACCGCATCACCTTTGGATATCATCTGTGCCTTTTTCCTGAGGGCTCTCTCGCGTATTTCCCAGCCCAAGGCATCATAAGACCGCCACAATAGTGCCTCCTCCATCTGCTGCTTTTCGTCATCGCTTATATCCGTACGCTTACTGAATGTCTGGTAACACTCGCGGTCACTTTCGTACTCTTCCCAGGATTTATCCCGTTGCGCGGAAATTGCCGGAAGATGCGCAATGTGATTAACAGCATACGAGCAAACGCCGCACAGCTTCGTTTGTCCCCAAAGCTCCACTAACTCTCTCGGGCATATATCGTTAAATACACAGATATGGGAAGGTTTTTTCGATAAACGCCTCGCTTTTCCGCTCATTATCAGCTGCAGGCCATCAAGCGGCTGTTTTTTGTCCAGACACATTTTCACCGATAGAAGACTTCCTTCGCCCGCCAGGGACTCCGGATCCTGTGCGGCTGAACTGGCAATCAAGTCATTCATACGTCGACCCTCCATCCACAATGGATTGGATGAGTCAACGTTTTCTGCAGGGAGCACCTGGCCGGATTCCATCATCTGACTCTGGTGCTTCTGCAGTAACGCAACTCGATCGCGATCTGGTAAGTTATAGTACTGAACCGTCTGCCTGGAAAACTGTCCGGTTATATTCTCGCCGACGTATTCAAGAGGTAGCACTGTGACATTTTCAGAGACTACAGTGACCCTCGCCCCATGAGGCGTCACCAATACGCGCAGTGAGACTGGGCAGTATTCGTTGCCCTGCTCCGTTAATTTGACCTGGGCAGCCTGCACCAACTGCTTCTGAATGTGAGGTGCAGTTGTATCCCAGTATTGCTGCAACTTCGTTTTGCCAAACCCTACCGGGAAATATTTCAGATAGTATTCGTCGCTAATGCCGTGGTGATGCAGAAACCATTGGAAGCCCAGCAGCACGTTCTTCCAAGAGTCACTGTAGTCCTCGCCGGAAAAAGGTCGACCATCATCGGTATTGAAAGAAAAGATAGGGAATATCGGGTCGTAGGCATCTGGATTTTCCTCTGAGAAATGTACTGATTTGTTGAAACCATCGCATTCGACCCCGTTTTTCCAGTCACGCTGATCTCTAAGGCATTGAATTACACGGTTTGCCACCACCGCTGGCCACGGAAATCCATCTTTGTTCGTGTTTACCCACAAAGTTTGCACATACTCGTTATCCTGTTCGGACGTCACATATTGATCAAAGGTGGATTCGTCCAGCCAGCGCAGTTGCTTCCCACGGATGCCCGTCTCAAGCATCAGATAATTGTGGCGCAGCAAGCCCGGATAGATTGTCGTTCCGTTAAACCCGGCGTGCTGGTTCACATCAATTCCCCGAAACAGATTGGGAATTGTCTTAACCTGGCAGCTACGCCCGAAATGCTCTACATAGGTATCATTCACCGGGAGTTCATCCAGATGAAGCAGCCGTTTTGCAGAAATATCTGACCAGGTAATTTCACCTGATTCGAGCTTCCCGACCAGTTGATCCTGTATGTCGAGGAGAGCCTTCACATATCGTAGAAGAACCTTGAAGTGTTTCGACGGAAATGCTGCCTTAGTACTTTTCCGTTCGCGCTTCCCCTTCGGAACATCAGTATCCAGAAAAGTTGCCTTGAATCCCTTAACGCCATCAATTAAGTCGCCATATAACTCCTGAAAGTCAATCACATGGTCAAAAAATTGCTTTAGAGTGTACACCCACTTCTTTTTGGTGTTCCTGTCCGACCTTTGCAGTGTCGCTGACACAGTGAGCAGTTCCATTAGTGTCTTTGGCACTGGAAATTTTGGCTCAATTGGTCTTGTTAAGTAGATCGCTCCTGCAATATCTATCAATTGAGTTGGCTGCTTCAGCTCTGAATCTGGGTGATCAAAAAACCACAGTGGAATATAGTGAAAGAGGTATGCATTTAGAATCGCAAACGCAGTTCGGAAGCTATTACTATTGATATATTGTTTGTGTTCGAGAAAAGCGATCTGAATTTTTACGAGGTCATCCGCGAAACTGGTAAGACTATCTTCTGCCTTTATTGCCTTGAGATAGTCTACCAAATACTTCGGCGAAAACTGTGACCTGTTTGACAGACCCGCGATAACTTTAAATGCATCCTCCGAGGTCTCTGGATTCACGTCCTCGGGCCAAAGGGCACTAAGAACAGTGCTCAGCTGCCTGCCACCAACCTTAATGCTCGTCTGGCTCAATAAATTTTCAGTTTCTTCAGCACAGCCGTTAGTACGGTTGCGTAATCTAGACTTTACTGACGCGGCATGACGATGTTTATGGTACTGCTTACTTCGTTCCCTCACCCAATCATCTACGGTAAACCCCAGATCGGGAAATTGCTCGACCAACAGCTCCACAAGATGGGGTAATGAAATGCCTGATGAAAATGCGCAATATGAACCCCCTTTCCCTTCTCGCTGCGATTTTTTCATGAGAAGGTCGGCCTCTATCATTTTTTCCAGGGAGACATCGCTGGAGCAAAAAAACATGCTGGCTTGAACAAACTGTGTGGAAAGACTGGCATTCAGCAGTTTGACAGTCGGATTCGATATTCGATCAACAACCTGCGACTCAAAGGAGTCATCATTTCTGGATCGTCGCAACATCCAGGTAATATCTGTGTGCAGCGGCCTTGATAGTTCAGAATTCTCGAGAAGAAACTCGTTCCACTCCATATTCAAGTCGCCGGGAAGAAGCATGGCCTTGTTACTCCACATTCCCTGCAACAATAACGTCAGAAAGGTTCTTAGCGCTCTTACATATTGGGTATGAGAGATCGATCCATCACCGTAGGCCTTTTCGAAGCGCCAATCGGATTCAGCTTTCCGGAAGGTCAGTTGGTATAGATCTTCCTCGGGAGATTTCGCCAGGTCGGCAAGGTTTTTCTGGCGACACCAGTCAATAGCAAGATCAAAGTATTGCCTGGAAAATTCACCGACTTCCGATTCGTGGAATATCTTCACACCATAGCCAAGCCTTTGCGCCGTTCTAATCGACCTTACATCTGGATCGGATATTCCATCTGCCGCCATGAGAAGCCGTCTAATGGTTGGAAGTAACGCATGAGCGATCGAATTGAGTTCACTATCGTCAACCAGAAAATTGGCTCCATTTGCGGAATTTAGGATGACCTCGTTATTCATCTTGTTCCTCTCAATCGGTCCCAGATTCAGCCCTTTCCCTGGCAACCAGATTTCGTTGTTTTTCGTAGATTCGCTGGATTACCAGTAAACGATGCTCATTCAGGCTGAGATCACTGTCCTCATAAATCAGCCGGTTGGCAGCCTCGAAGGTATAGCGGCGAAGTTTCGCGTCCTTCACGGCATATTTCTGTGTATTGCGTATTTCTGCGTGAGCCATCAGTTCATTTACAAGGCCTATATCCAGGCCATATCCGCCGGTTTCAGGGTTGGGGCAGTAATTCACCAAATAAAATCCGTAGGCATGACGCAGACTTTTTGGAGAATACGAAGCCCCCTCGCCATGTGTCCGCTCTACTGCTTCTTGGAATGATCGATAAATCGAACTGTAATGACACAGCCATAGGGGTTTTGACCATTGGCCGGCAGTTTCTGCACAGAATATGAAGTCGTGATCCTCTGTGTAGGGAATACGATCCCAGTACTCTTCGAGATACTCGAAAAACATTCGCTCGTAAGGAGCGAGTAAAAAGGTCTCTCGTGTCTGCCTCCCCTTGTAAGACAACTGGTAGCGCTGCTCCTCTGTAAGATGGAGCCCCCCGTCATCGTCTCCCAGCACGTCAGAGTGGTTGGTGAGGTAGACTTTGTAGCCTGCGAAATCGATGTCACGCCTGCGGACCTGGAGAACTTCACTGATCCGCCCTCCCGAGGCGGCCGCCAATGAATAGATGCACCTGTTCCTGAGGCTACTGGCATTCCTGATCAGAGGAGCAATCTGCGCCAGGGGAAAGGCCTGGGTTTCTTCATACCGATCCCGCGGGGGCACCGATATTGCGGGGAACCAACTCGCACGCGCGTACCTGGGGCCGTTTTTGACTACAGCAGCGTACATGTCATGCTGAACCATGGCACGGCGCTCTCGGAGCGGAATCTTGCGCCGCGCACCCATACCGGGAAACAAGCTTCTGCTGGAGACGCTCACCTCCGGATCAATCAGGCCAGCCTCCTCCATATAGCGCATACGCTGCCTGAGATCCTCTGACACCAACAGGAAGCACTTGAGTGCATCGTGATACCCCTGCGAAGAAGAAGCGCTGAGGGCCTTCCTGGGCAGCGTCTCAGCAACTCGCCTGGCGATGCTATTGCCCGAATTTTCGCCCCGTTGAAGATAGGGGTCCCATGCCTTGATGATCTCGCGCAGTTCCCATTCGGTTGGGTGCTCGCCCGCATACAGATCGGTCGCCTCGAACAGAAAATCTAGAAAGTGTCCCAGACGGAACATGTAGTTGCCGATGGTGTGGCTGCTCTTGCCCTGATCAATGATCATGACCCTGCAAAAGTGGCGAGCCTCGTGCAATTCCCTTCCATCTGGGCCGAGCAACGTATATCCCTTTTTGCCATCAAAATAGGCGGGAACCCGACAAATATTCTTGTACACCGCGCTTCCAGTATGCACCTATCATTAATGAAGATTAATAATATGCACTAATATGCGACATTTGAAGTAATAAAATAGGGATTATGAGAAACGAGTGGAAAACGAGAGCTTCGAAGATTTTTTATCTTATTGATTTTAATTAGAAATATGCCGACCGCGAGACTCGAACTCGCACACCCGAAGGCACCAGAACCTAAATCTGGCGTGTCTACCAATTCCACCAGGTCGGCACAGAAACACAAATCATATTATGCGACAGAGATCCTATCAATATAAGAACCCCCACGCATTGCTGCACTAGAACCTAAATCTAGCGTGTCTACCAATTCCACCACTTCCGCGCGTAAGCCCCTCTGCCCCGGGTGTAGGGCCAATACCTAGAATCCGCTGCAGCTTTCTGCACCTAACTAATTGATTATTAGGAAAGAAAAACGCCGCAGGGGCGGTAATTGGAGGTCTCGCAAGGGCGCAGATTCTGCCACAAAGACAGCACCGGTTCAACCGCTCATCAACGCGGTAGTGCCTGCAAGAGAATCAGGGGGCCCACCTGGGGCGAAAGCCGCCGCCCGGCAGGCAATAGAAAAGCCTCCTCGGGGCCGAAAGTCATGCCGTCGACCGCCAACCTGCCCTCGACAACCATGACCAGGCTATAGCGTGCCTGCGCCGGAAGATCGCACTGTGCACCAGTCTCGACCCGCACACGCCGCACCTCAAAGTCAGCGAAGTCGACAATGCGCTCTATCTCAACACCTGCTGGAGACGCCAGAACCTCGAATATGCCCTGCTCCGGCGGCTGCAGACACATGACATCCAATGCCTCCGAGGTATCCCAATGATCCTGGGTTAACACGCGCTGGGCGAAGGAGAGGATCTTGCGCTCATAGACGGGGGTCTGAAACTCGATGGTGCGCACACCGTGCTGCAGCGAATGAGGCATACGCAGCGGAATCACCACCACATCCCCGGTGCGCAACGGCCGCAAGTGGGTAAAGGCATCCATATCGGCGCGCAGTCGCGCCTCACTCTGGTGCAATTCCAGGCTGTCAGCTCCCGCATCAATTTGACGACGCACAGCCTCATAGCGCTGAACCGCGTCAAGATACTCGCGCCGAAAGGCCGCCTCATTGCCCGCTGCGGCAATTTTCTCTGCAGCGAAGCCGTAGCGAATCGCGCCGACGCCGTCCGGCCAGGCCTCGCGGTCCACATGTGTCACCACGTAGACCTCGCGCTTTTCTTCATGCATCTCGAAGTAGAGATCCCCTACCACCTCTTGTGCGGACGGGTCGAGAATCTTCAGCAATACCAGTGGCTCACCTGGCGCGCCGCAGCCATCGGGCATCACCGCCTGCAGCCATGGAATAGGCACCTGCCGACCGGCGCTACCAAAGGCACACACGCCGCGCTCCTCAACACCGGTAAACCAGATCTCCTGCCCCCAGGGCTTGGGGATACAAGTCGGCAGTAGCGGCAGTACGCTGCCGGCAGTTGCCACGTAAAGGTCGTGCTCCTCACCCCATGCGGTCAGTTGTGCCTCCGCACTCGATTCGGTCGCGCGCAAATCGGCGTCGGTGACCGCACCCAGCAGCACCTCGTTATCAATGCGATAAATGGCGGTTAGCGCCACAGACTGAGTGCCCTCAAGCCACCAGCTGATAAACTCAAAATCAACCAGCAGCAGGCGACCGCCCGTTTCGCCCTCACGCCAGGCCGCAAGCGCCTTGGCGGGATCGCCGGTGCGATAATCGATGAAGTGCCTGTCGATAACCGAGTGCCCCAAAATCAGCTCCATTTCAAACCTCGAAGTATAGCCCCGTCGCGGCCTTTAAGAACGTCGCAGCACGCGCAGGCTGGCCGCGAAACGCGAGTTTATATACCTGAATATAATTTAATCAGCTTTACTTATTACGAAATATGTTAAAAAACCGCCACGCAAGCTGTGGAAAATTACCAGAATTGAGCGATACTAAGAGTGTGACTACCTATCCCCTAGTTTAGTCGGGTGGTCGCGGGAGCATACCTAATGCTCTTTTAGGGAAGCAATTCCTTTATGTTTCACTCCTAATGGTCTTGTTGGGCTCCAGTTCGGAGCCCAATTTTTTATCTATTAATCAACGAAAACAAGAGTTTATATGAATACCTTGATGTGATTTGTTTAATAAATCACATCGTGTGGGTCGGGCGCTCCGAGTCCAGAGCGCCGGCGAGGTGGTTTTCAATTTTGGCATTGGCCGCGGCATCCTGCTCGCTGAACTGCACACCGATACCGGCCGTGCGGTTACCCTGGGCGCCGCGGGGCGTCACCCAGACGACCTTGCCCGCGATGGGAATCTTCTCGGGCTCATCCATCAGCGTCAGCAGCATAAACACTTCATCGCCAATGGAGTAAGGCTTATTGGTGGGCACAAACAGACCGCCGTTTTCCAGAAAAGGCATGTAGGCTGAATAGAGAACTGCCTTGTCCTTAATCGTCAACGACAGAATGCCGTTGCGACTGTTTTGTCTTCCGTCCATGCTCGAAAACCCTGTAGTTATGCGCCGATAGTACCATCGGCCCGGGCCAGCCCCAATAACTGATCGACTTTTCCGACCATTACTTCCGCGAGTAACTGGGGGTTCGGATTAGCGCCCCCCTCTACCGACATCCGCAATCGGCCCAACTCATCAAGTAAAAGGAACGCTTCGCGACTCACGGGACTGGTCAGCGCCTGCCCATTGAGCCGGCGAATGAAGCCCTGGGTCGCGGCCAGTAGATGCTCAATCATCTCTGGTGCGCTGGTCCCCGCCAACAGCCCAGTGGCTTCAGCGGCGCTCACCTTACCCTGGAACAGGCTGCGGCAGGTCAGCCTGGCCACGTGCTGGTCCTTGTCGTCAGGGTTGCGACACATCGCTTCCGCCAGCAGCGGCTTGCCGTCGGCGAGCTCGAGCAGATCGCTACTCGACTGCCGATCGCCCGTTAACTGATCCAGCCACGCAAGCGACTGTTCGGCAGTCGGGCTGGCGAGCTTTAGCATCTGACAGCGCGAGCGGATCGTCGCGGGCACCCCATGCGGCCTGCTGCAAACCAGAATCAAGTGGGTGCCTGCAGAGGGCTCCTCCAGGGATTTGAGCAGCGCGTTGGCCGCCGCCACATTCATGGCTTCAGCGGGCTCGAAGATAATCACCTTGTGAGCGCCAAAATTCGCGGTCTGCTGGGCGAGATCCACCGCCTGGCGGACCTGGTCAATCTTGATGACACGGCTGCCCTCTTCCGGTGCCAACCACATAAAGTCACCGTGAGTGCCACTCGCGCTCAGCTGACAACCGTGGCAGGTGCCGCAGTTGAGTCCTCCGGAAGGTGAGTGACACAAGAGCAGACGGGCCAGTGCCAGCGCCAGGCGGTCGGCACCTGAATAGTCCAGCCCGACTAGCATCAGCGCGTGCGGCAGGCGCTGGTCGCCCAGTTGCTGATGGAGCCTTGTCCAGGCGTCCGCATGCCAGGGCAGTGGCGGAGAAATCTCCGGCAATCGGGTTAAATCCATCACCGATGTCGTGCCCCCCAACAAGCGAGCAATTCGGCACACACCTGCTCCAGCTGCTGCTCAACCTCATTCAGTGGTCGCGCTGCATCCACCAGGTGGTAACGGCCGCTACTCTCGCGCGCCAGCTGTAGATAGGTATTGCGTACCCGCTGGAAAAACTCGGCTTGTTCCTGCTCGAACCGGTCCAATTCTCCCCGGGCACTGGCTCGGGACATGCCCACTTCTACGGGGCAGTCCAGTAACAGCGTGTAGTCCGGCCGGAGATCGCCCTGAACCAATTGCTCGAGCTGCCGAATGGTTGCCATCGATAAGCCGCGACCACCACCCTGGTAGGCGTAGGTGGCATCGGTGAAACGGTCGCACAGCACCCATTGCCCTCTGGCAAGTGCCGGCTCGACAAGCTGGGCCAGGTGTTGTGCCCGCGCGGCAAAGACCAGTAACAGCTCGGCGTTGTCGGCCATGCTGTCCTCGCGCGGCTTGAGGAGTAGTTCGCGAATGTCTTCGCCGAGCGCTGTACCTCCGGGCTCGCGAGTAACCACGAGATCGACGCCCGCCTTAATAAGATGCTCCTGGAGAAACTGCATGTTGGTGGATTTGCCGACCCCCTCGCCGCCTTCCACAGTGATAAATAGACCTCTGGGTTCCATCAATGTCAGCGTTTCTCCGGGCTCGACCTGTAATCTGATCTACGATTCAGCTGGTATTTACGCACGGCCTGCTCGTGCTCGGCAAGCGTCTCACTGAAATAGTGGCTGCCGTCGCCGCGGGCCACGAAATAAAATGATTTGCCGGGCTTAGGATGCAGCGCAGCATGAATCGCCTCGCGGCCGGGCAATGCGATCGGCGTGGGCGGCAAACCCTTTTGACGATAAGTGTTGTAGGGATTGCTGTCGTCGCGCAAATGCACGCGCCGCAAATTGCCCTGGTAACTGCTGCCCAGACCGTAAATCACGGTGGGGTCGGTTTGCAGGCGCATATTCTTGTTCAGGCGACGCACAAACACACCGGCAATTTCGCCGCGCTCATGGGCGACACCGGTTTCTCGCTCGACGATGGAGGCCATGATCAGTGCCTCGTAGGCGCTCGCATAGGGCAGGTTTTCCTCACGCTCAGCCCACTCCTGGGCCAGTATCTCCTGCATGGCACGATAGGCCCGCTGCAGGATATCCCAGTCGCTATCTCCCTTCTCGTAGCGATAGCTGTCCGGGAAGAACAGCCCTTCACTACCGGGATAGTCGGCGGTCAGCGTCGCAATTCTAGCGTCGACAGGGCCATCCAGACGATGTTGCAGGTTGTCCTGGGCAGCGAGAATGTCCAGTGCCTTCGCCAAGGTAATGCCCTCAGGCAGGGTGACCTGGTAGCTGATGACCTTGCCGCGGACCAGCAGCGCGAGCAATGCCTCCGGCGTGGTACCCGCAGGCACAAGATACTCGCCGCGCTTAATGCGCTGGTCCTGACCGGTATAGCGGCCATACACACGCAGCAGCCGGGGGTGAGCGTAAACACCGTCGCGCTCGAGATTTACCGCCAATGATTTGAGGGTCTGGCCCGAAGCGACGGTCAGGGGCAGCCCCTCGTCGGGAATGGCCAGCGGCGTGTCCCAGGCAAGTTTGATCTGCCAGCCGGCGCCAGCGGCGATCGCCAGCAGCACAAGCGCCAGCAACAGCAAACGTTTCAGCAAGTGATCAACTCCCAGTAGCGCTGGTGCAGCGCCTCACATACGGGAAAGTGCGTGAACGCCCTGCCGCCGAGTTCGCCAACACTTTGCAGGCCGCGCAGGCTGTTGCAGTAGAAAATTTCGTCCGCTCGCTCCAGGTCTGCCGGGCTAAGGTGAGTCTCTTCACAGTGCAGCGCCAGTGCAGGCGCCAGACGCTCCATCACAAAGCGCCGACGGGTACCGGCGACGCCGCAGGTCTCCAGCGCCGGTGTGCGCAGCCGGTCGCCTTCAACAATAAACAGGTTGCCGGCACTCACCGAGCTGACATCACCCTTCTGATCAAGCACCACTACCTCGTCAAGCCCGCGGCGCTGCGCCTCGCCGGCGGCGAGCACCTGCTCAAGCCGATTGGCATGTTTGAGTCCAGCCAGCAAGGGCTGCGCAGACCAGCGAATGTCCGCCCATCCCACCTTGGCTGGCGATCCGGGCTCACGCCGATCCTGCTGCAACGGCGCAGCACTGATAACCACCCGCGGCGCAGCTTGGGCTGGCGGTGCATAACCCCGCGGCGCAGTGCCGCGAGTTATCGTCAGCCGCAATGCCGCCCAGGGCAGTTCATGCAGCGCATCGCAGGCCAGCGACAGGCACTGCCTAGCGTGTTTGAGTGTATTGTCGGGAAATTGTAGCGTGAGAAGGCCCGCTTCAAGCCGCTGCCAGTGATAGTCCACCAGTAGCGGCTCGCCCTGCTTTAGCAGCAGAGTCTCAAACAGGCCATCGCCGAAATCCAGGCCCCGGTCGGGCAGCGGCAGCGCTGTCGCGGCAACACCGTCTAGCCAGATCCTTGGGGTCGTCACCACCGCAGCGAAGGTCAGTCAGGACGACTGAACAGCAGCGTGCCGTTGGTACCGCCGAATCCAAACGAGTTGGACAGAACGCTGTGAATCTCGCGTTCCTGGGGTGTGTGTGGCACGTAGTTCAGGTTGGCCCCTTCATCGGGGTTATCGAGATTAATCGTCGGCGGGCAAATCTGGTCGCGGATCGCCAGGACCGAGAAGATAGCTTCTACCGCTCCGGCGGCGCCAAGCAGGTGGCCGATCATCGACTTGGTCGAACTTACCGCCACCTGTGCAGCAGCGCTGCCCAGTACCGTTTCTACGGCCTTGCTCTCGGCGACGTCGCCAGCAGGTGTAGAGGTACCGTGTGCGTTGACGTAGTTGATTTTTTCTGCCGCAATACCCGCGTCACGCAAGGCATTGGCCATGGACGCTGCGGCGCCGCGGCCGTCTTCGGGAGGCAGGGTCATGTGATAGGCATCGCCACTCATACCAAAACCGTTCAGCTCCGCATAGATATGGGCGCCGCGCGCCTTGGCTGACTCATACTCCTCGAGCATGATGACACCGGCACCATCGCCGAGCACAAAACCATCGCGATCACGGTCCCAGGGGCGAGACGCTGCAGTGGGGTCGTCGTTGCGTGTAGACAGCGCACGTGCCGCGGCAAAGCCGCCCAAGCCCACCGGGGTGGTTGCCATTTCAGCGCCGCCAACCAGCATGGCATCCGCGTCGCCCTGTGCAATCATGCGCGCACCCAGGCCGATGTTATGCGTTCCTGTGGTACAGGCAGTCACCACGGCCAGGTTGGGGCCCTGCATGTTGTATTTAACGGACAGGTTGCCCGAGATCATATTGATAATGGATCCGGGCACGAAGAATGGAGATATGCGGCGCGGGCCCGTACTGTTGACGATTTCAGAGTTCTTCTCGATCTGGCCTATGCCGCCGATACCGGAACCAATGGCACAGCCAACCCGCGGCGCGTTTTCGTCAGTGACCTCAAAGCCGGAATCTTCAAACGCCTGGATACCGGCAGCCATACCGTACTGGACAAAGGTATCCATCTTACGCGCGTCCTTCGCTGCCAGATAAGGCGAAATATCGAAGTCGCGAACACTGCAGCTGAACTGGGTGCTGTAAGCGGAGACATCAAAAGTCTCAATGGGGGCTGCGCCACTCTTGCCGGCGAGTATATTTTCCCATGTCTCAGCGACGGTGTGCCCAATTGGACTCACCATACCCAGGCCTGTTACCGCCACGCGTCTGCCGTTCAAGGTCGTCTCTCCTCTCAACAAATTTCAGGGAAGCATAAAGAAGAAAAGCCGCTCTATACCAATAGAAACGGCTTCTCGGGAACTGTGGAATGTATCAGGCGAGGTTTTCGTTGATGTAATCGATCGCCAGTTTCACAGTGGTAATTTTTTCGGCTTCCTCGTCGGGAATTTCAGTTTCGAATTCCTCTTCCAGCGCCATCACCAGTTCGACGGTGTCCAGCGAGTCCGCGCCCAGATCTTCTACAAATGAAGCCTCAGTTTGGACTTCTTCTTCTTTCACGCCAAGTTGCTCTGCAACGATCTTCTTAACGCGTTCTTCGATGCTGCTCATGATTATTTGTCACTCCTGAGATTAGTGCTGTACAAACCTTATAACGGTCTAAGCGCGCATTTTACTCTGTTTTGTCCAAGAGTTATAAACTTTTTTTTACGCTCAAACCCAAAGGGTAATTAATTTAATTTTTTCATAGGCTTAGCCCATATACATGCCGCCATTTATATGGATGGTTTCACCCGTAATATAGCCTGCTGCATCGCTGCACAGGAAGCCGACGAGAGCGGCAATTTCATCGGGCTCACCGAGTCGCCCCAGGGGAATCTGGCCGAGCATCAGATCGCGCTGATCGTCGCTCAACTCGCGGGTCATATCGGTGTCGATAAAGCCCGGGGCAATCGCATTGACAGTCACTGACCGCGATCCGAGTTCGCGCGCCAGTGCACGGGAGAAACCCTCTGCGCCCGCCTTGGTAGCGGCATAGTTGCTCTGACCGATATTGCCCATAGAACCTACCACGGACGTGATATTGACGATGCGCCCCCAGCGCGCCTTGGTCATACCCCGAAGACAGGCCTTGCTGACACGATAAAGTGCGTTGAGGTTGGTATCAATCACGTCGCCCCACTCGTCAGCTTTCATCCGCATGAGGATGTTGTCACGCGTAATACCGGCGTTGTTTACCAGCACGGTGGGGGCGCCAAACTGATCGGCAATACTCTTGAGAACCGTGGCAACGCTCTCGTCATCGGCGACATTCAAGGCCATGCCGCAACCGCTGTTACCGGCCTCGCCAAGATAAGCACTAATCCGCTCGGCACCACTGTCAGTGGTGGCGGTGCCGACAACCGTAAAGCCATCCGCGGCCAGGCGTTCAGCAATAGCGCGACCAATGCCACGGCTGGCGCCAGTGACGAGGGCAACTTTGCGCTCTTCAGACATCCCTAATTCTCCTTATGCGAGTTCAGCCAGCGTGCTGGCCAGTGAATCCGGTTCCTCGAGTGAGAAACTGGTCAATGTTTTATCGATACGCCGATTCAGCCCGCTGAGCACCTTGCCCGGACCACATTCAACTACGCGCTCCACGCCCGCCTCGACCATGGCCTGCACGCAGCGTGTCCACTGTACGGGGCTGTAGATCTGCTCGACCAGCAATGCGCGAATCTTCTCCGGATCTGACTCGGTTTGGGCGTGCACGTTATGCACAACCGGCACCTTCGGGGCAGCAATCGTGATTTCAGCAAGGGCCTCGGCCAGTCGCTCGCCGGCCGGCTTCATCAGTTCGGTGTGGAAAGGCGCGCTTACCGGCAGCGGCATGGCGCGCTTGGCTCCCGCCTCCTTCAGTTTCGCGATTGCCGCGTCGACCGCCGCGGTATGGCCTGCAATCACCACCTGGCCCGGCGAATTGAAGTTTACCGCAGCGACTACGCCGTCAACGGCGTCGCAGGCGTCATTGATGACCGCATCATCAACACCAATAATGGCAGCCATGGCACCCTCACCCACCGGCACTGCGGTCTGCATGAACTGACCACGTTGACGCACCAGGCGCACCGCGTCAGCGAAGCCCAGGGAACCTGCAGCAACAAGAGCGGAGAATTCTCCCAGACTGTGGCCCGCCATCAGCGCCGGTCGAGCTCCTCCCTCGGCCTGCCATGCCCGCCAGAGTGCAATACTGGAGGTCAGCAAGACCGGCTGCGTGGTTTCGGTAAGATTCAGTGCATCCTGCTCGCCATTCTGGATCAGGTCCCACATATGGTAGCCCAGTGCCTCTGCCGCCTCGGCAAAAGTGTTACGTACGGCTTCATACTGCTCGTAGGCTGCAGCGAGCATGCCTACTTTCTGGGAGCCCTGGCCGGGAAATACGAACGCAATATTGGATTCAGACATTAACTCTTTCCTGGTTACTTATATTTGTCCTGCAGACATGCGCAGCGCCACATGAACAGCATGTTCGGTACGGTCATTTTTACAGGGAACAGAAATGTTGACAGCGCTGCCTTTCGGGAGCGCTGTCTGGGTAGCGGAGCGCGAAGCGCCGCGAGATGAGGTCACGGTTTCTGGAACCGCGGGGGACAAAGCCTGAAGCCGGTCCCGGGTGACTTAGTCGTCGGAACCGGTGTCTACGACTTTCTTGCCACGGTAGAAACCGTCGGCGCTCACATGGTGGCGACGGTGGGTTTCGCCTGAAGTCTGGTCTACGGACAGAGTAGAGCCGGACAGGGCATCGTGGGAACGACGCATGCCGCGACGAGAGCGGGTTTTCTTGTTCTGCTGAACAGCCATGATAATCTCCTGGTCATTAATCGTCCGACTTCAACTGGGCGAGGACATCGAAGGGGTTGGGGCGCGCAGGCGCTTGCTCCTCTTCATCTCCCTGCCCCGTGTACTCGGACAGTATCTCTTTGCAATCTTCAGTATCGTGGTAGCTGTAGGGAGGCAGGGCCAGCATCAGCTCATCCTCCACCAGTTCCCACAAGTTACACCCCTCGTCCTCGGGTACGATCAGTGGATCCAGGTGACGCGGGAGGTGCTTGGCCTGTTCATCGGTCCAAACAATACCCAACTGGTTCTCAGCCTCAACCCCGGTTTGCATGGGGCTGAGACAGCGCTGGCAGATAACGGTCACTTCGGCCGCTATTTTAACCTGCACCACCGGGCGGTTTTCCTCGTCACGAGAAAACGCCAAATCTGCCCGAATTTCCCCGCTTTCGTCGGCTAAAAGTGCCTTAAAACGCGGTAAATTCAGGGGTTTCAGCGTACCACTGATACTCACACCGCGCGCGGATGCTTTGCGCACATCCAGCGCATTGGGGAGGGGCTCAGTCAACATAGGCGCGCATCATAGTGATGAGGACCCCCTTTGTCAAAGAAAATTCCTATAGAATACAGTTAGTTCTGACACTTATTCACAGCGCTGGATGACCCGGATATGCACCTGATTCTCGCCTCCACCTCACCTTACCGTCGCACACTGCTCGAACGGCTACAAATTCCGTTTCTGTGTGAGGCCCCGGACGTGGACGAAACACCCCTCCTCGACGAGCATCCAGCCGCCCTCGCCCAGCGTCTCTCCCTGGCCAAGGCGAGCTCTGTGGCCACATTAAACCCCACCGCACTGGTCATCGGCTCAGACCAGGTCGCGTCTATCGACGGCAATTGTATCGGCAAGCCGGGCAACTTCGAGAATGCGGCGACCCAGTTGCGGGCCAGTTCGGGGCGAAGGGTCGACTTCTATACGGGTATTGCACTGGTGGGCCGGGATGCGGGCATAGAGCGGGTCCATATGGAACGCTTCAGCGTGCAGTTCCGGGAGCTATCGGATGCTGAGATCACCCGCTACCTGGAGAAAGAACAACCATATGACTGCGCGGGCAGCTTCAAGTGTGAGGGCCTGGGTGTGGCCCTATTTGAGCGAATGATCGGGGATGATCCTACCTCACTGGAAGGGTTGCCGTTGATTGTGCTGTGTGGGCTGCTGCGGGATGCAGGTGTGACGTTACTGTAGGTATCTTTCTGGCTAGCCGCCCCTCCGATAGATGAGAGCCCTTTCCTCCCGGCCGCATATTTTGCTCCAGAGGCTGCGGCCATGGGGCAACTCGGAGTAGGATTGCTGACGCAATCCTCAAGCACTCCTCAAACACTTCCCATGGAAAGCCCTCCGCCTCTTTCACAAAATATAAACGCGACCTGAAGGGTCGGAAAGCCCTCTCACCCACCGGAGGTGCTTATCCCTTTCCGCCTAGCCAGACACTAAAACGTCGAAACCAACCAAGATCATTTTCAGTGATGATACCCACCATAGTATTTGGGTAGCTTGAATTTTGGCCGGTGAGAACGGACAATGTGCGCCGCAAAATCAGCCTACCCTTATCCATAGTGAGGACCATCCCAGATGAAAACACCTGTTCGTGTCACAGTTACCGGTGCCGCAGGCCAGATCGGCTACGCCCTGCTCTTCCGCATCGCTTCCGGCGCTATGCTCGGCGATGACCAGCCCGTCATCCTGCAGCTGCTGGATATTACCCCCGCCATGGAAGCGCTCGAGGGCGTTAAGATGGAGCTCGAGGATTGCGCGTTCCCGCTGCTGACTGACATCGTCTGCACCGATGACCCCAATGTAGGCTTTAAAGACACCGACTACGCTCTGCTGGTTGGCGCCCGCCCCCGTGGCCCCGGCATGGAGCGCAAGGACCTGCTGGAAGCCAACGCTGCGATCTTCTCCGTCCAGGGTAAGGCAATTAACGACAACGCCAGCAAGGACATCAAGGTTCTGGTAGTCGGCAACCCCGCCAACACCAACGCCCTGATCGCCCAGCGCAACGCGCCAGACATCGATCCGCGTAACTTTACCGCGATGACTCGCCTGGACCACAACCGCGCCATGACCCAGATCGCCCAGAAAACCGGCAAAACCGTCAATGACGTGAAGAACATGACCATCTGGGGCAACCACTCCGCTACCCAGTATCCCGACCTGTTCAACTGCAAAGTCGACGGCGAGACTGCGATCAACCTGGTCGACCAGGAATGGTACGAAGGTGAATTCATCCCTGTTGTTCAGCAGCGTGGCGCGGCCATCATCAAGGCGCGTGGTGCTTCCTCTGCAGCGTCTGCTGCAAACGCCGCCATCGACCACATGCGCTCCTGGGCGCTGGGCACCGAAGGCGACGACTGGGTATCCATGGGCGTTTACTCCGATGGTTCCTACGGCATTGCCGAAGGCCTGATCTACTCCTTCCCTTGCCGCTGCGCCAATGGCGACTGGAGCATTGTTCAGGGCGTTGGAGTTGGCGAATTCAGCCAGGCCAAGATGTCTGCCACTGAGCAGGAACTGAGCGAAGAGCGCGACGCGGTTCAGCACCTGCTGCCGTAATTCGTCCTCGATTCAGAAGAAGGCGCACTATTGTGGTGCGCCTTTTTTTTACCTCTAGAAACCCCACTAAAGCGCAAGTGCGAATCCGGCTTGCACGAATGTTAACGATGCTGATTTAATGAAGGCATGACTGAAGTAGCTACAAGCAAGACCTATCACCACGGCAATTTACGCGCAGAACTGCTCGACACCGCTGTAGAACAATTGAAGCACACCGGCGCAGAGGATTTGAGCCTGCGCGCCCTAGCCCGCGCTATTGGGGTTTCCCAGACTGCACCCTATCGCCACTTCGCCGACAAGAGCGAACTGCTGGCGGCAATGGCGACGCGGGGATACCGGGAGCTGATCAAGAGTCTACGCGAGGCCCGCGACGGCTCCGGCGAAGCAGCGGACGAACAAATGCTCGCTGTCGCACACGCATATGTGAATTACGCGGCGGACAACCCGCAACTGTTCAAACTGATGTTTGGCCCGGCGGTACAACCGGCGGCGCGCTACCCCGAGTTGCGAGAAGCCAGCCGCGAGACACTGCTGCTGGTGCAGGCGACCATTCAGCGCGGGATTGATCAGGGGATTTTCCGCAGTCACGAGGACCTCGCGTACCTGGCTAATGCCGGCTGGTCCGGCATCTACGGGCTGGCAACCCTGCGCATCGACGCGCCCGAACTGTTCGAGCGGCACATTGACCTGTCGCGTCAGATTGAACTGGGCACGCGCATTTTTCTCAGCGGCATCAGCGTCGAAAACGACTGAATCAGAGCTCTCGCAGTACCGCCACTGGCGGATGCGAGACTACCCGCCGACAACTCCATACGCCCAGCCCGGCAATCAGCAGGATTCCACCGGCGATGCCCAGCGGCCACAGCCAGGGCGACGGCACGTATCGCATATCCATCACCCAGAACTGGAGAATCGCGACGGACATCTCCGCGGCGATCACCGCTAGCAGTCCGGCAAACAGCCCCAGTGCGGCAAACTCGATCCACAAGCCGCCGAGAATAAGCCGTCGGCTGGCACCCAGCGCACGAAGAATAGAGCTCTCGTGCATGCGCGCATCGACACTGGCCTGAACACCTGCCACCAGCACTAGAGAGCCCGTGGCCAGAATCACCAGCAATACCAGTTCGATAGCTGCAGATACCTGATTAATGATGCTGCGAATCTGGTCGATCACCATGTCCATTTCGATAACGGTGACCGTGGGAAATTCGCGAATGAAACCGTTCAGGAACAACTTATTGTCCGCCGACAGATGAAAGCTGGTCATGAAGGTCGCCGGATAATTGGCCAGCAGCTTGGGTGGGAAGATCAAATAGAAGTTAGGCCGCATGGACTGCCAATCAAGCTCGCGAACAGAGCTCACCCTGGCCGTCAAAGGCTGTGAGCCCACTAACAGTGACAGCTCGTCACCAATACTCAGGCCGTAGCGCTCGGCAAATTCCGCTTCGACGGACACCAACGGTTCTTCGGTGCCCGACTCCCACCACTGGCCTTCCAGTAGCTGGTTGTCAGGCGGCAGTGACTCCGACCAGGTAAAGTTAGCCTCGCGCTGATGACGTTCATGACCAGCGGCTTCAGCTTCCTCCCAGGTGGGCAGCGCTTCATCATTCACAGCCATCAGGCGGCCGCGAATCATGGCATATAGGGCTTCGCTGTGAATATCAGCCTGACGCAGCGACTGGTCGACGGCCTGCACATCCTCCGGCCCGATATTGATCATGAAGTGATTGGGGGCATCCTCGGGCAATTGCATCTGCCATTCGTCTACCAGTGAGGTCCGCACCAGCACCAGTATCAGCAGCAACATGATCGCCATGGCAAAGATCACCACCTGCAATGCATTCGCAGTGCCCCGGCGCTGCAGGCCCGCCAGCGCCAGTCGCCAGATACTGCCCGCGCTCATCCCTAATTGGCGACCGCCGCGCAGTAAGGTCAATGCCAATACCATACCGAGGGCCACGGTGATGGCAAGACCAGCCAGCACCGCGAGGGTCAATTTCCAGTCGCCGCTATACCAGAACATGAGCAGACTGATTGCAGTAAGGCCCAGCAGGTAGTCGCCAAAGGTGCGACCGCTGTGCAGGGGCACGTCCTTGCGCAGTACCCGCAGCGGGCTGGCCTGACCAAGGCGGCGCAGCGGTGGCCAGGCAAAGCTCAACAGGCAGGTGAGCGAAGTGGCCGCACCAATCAGATAGGGCCTGGGGCCGCTGGGGGCTGGCTGGACAGGCAACTGATCGGCGAACAGGGTAAAGAACAGTGATTGGATAGACCACCCAAGTAGACAGCCCAGTAACGTCGCGACGCCGCCCAGTAAGAGTAGGCTTCTGCCATATAAACCATTGACCACCTTAGAGGTGGCACCCAGGCTTTTCATGACCGCCACGTAGTCATTGTGCCGCTCGCTAAACCGCCTCGCGGCCAGCGCGATCGCCACCCCTGCCAGCACCACACCCAGGCTTCCCGCCAGCAGCAGGAAGCTCTCGGCTCTGGCCAGTGCCTCGCCGACACCTGGCTGCCCTTCACTCACGTCAATCAGGCGCTGGCCGGGCTCCAGTTGGGGCTCCAGCCATTCCTTGAACTGCAACAATGCGTCGGCGTCACCGGCGTACAACTGCCGAAAACTGACCCGACTGCCGGGCTGAATCACACCGGTGGCATCGATGTCGCTGTAGTGCATCATCAGGCGTGGGCCATAGCCGTACATACCCACCGCCTGGTCGGGCTCGCTGCGCACTGCCCCGCTGACGGTCAGCGTCGCATCACCCACATCCACACTTTCTCCTAGGGCAACATCCAGCAGCGGAAACAGGCGCGAATCCAGCCAGACCTGCCCCGGCCCCGGTCCCTGGCTACGCGGCACCACCTCGGCAAACGCTGTCTCGCTGAAGCCAAGCTCGCCTCGCAGTGGATAGGCGTCGCTGACTGCTTTCACCGAGGCGAGCTGCATCGCCTCGTCGCCGGCGTACACCATTGAAGGAAAAGTCAACACGGTTGCTATCTCGAGGTCCCGCTGTTGCGCCTCATCCAGCCACGGGGCAGGTAATTCTCGACCACTGCGGGCGACGAGATCGGCAGCGAGAAAGCGATGGCTCTCAGTCTCCAGTGCGTTTTGCAGCCGTGTGGTGAATGCGCTGATCCCGGATACAACCCCAACGGCCAACACCAGTGCCAACACCAATACACCCAGTTCGCCGCCGCGCCAGTCTCTGGCCAACATGCGGGTTGCGGTGACTGACATATCAGCCTTCCTCGACCAGGGCACCGGCTTCGATCAGCAAGCGGCGCTCACAACGCTGGGCAAGACTCAGATCGTGGGTCACCAACACCAGCGTCGTGCCCTCCTGGGCATTGAGTTCAAACAACAGCTCCACCACATGGGCGCCGGTGGTAGTGTCGAGATTACCGGTAGGTTCGTCGGCGAAAAGCACTGCGGGGCGACTGGCGAAGGCTCTGGCAATGGCCACTCGCTGCTGCTCGCCCCCAGACATCTGCCGGGGATAGTGGGTCATACGCTCGGCAAGACCGACGCGAGTGAGGAATTCTTCTGCCTCCTGTTGAGGGCGATCATGGCCGGCGAGTTCCAGCGGCAACATGACGTTCTCCAACGCGGTGAGCGCTGGCAACAATTGAAACGACTGGAAGACAAAGCCCACTTCCCGGCCGCGCAGCAATGCTCTGCCGTCTTCATCCAGATCGCTTAAGGACGCCCCTGCCAGCTCTACGCGGCCGCCGGTGGCTTCGTCCAGCCCGGCCAGCAGCCCCAGCAATGTGGATTTACCCGAGCCGGATGCGCCGACAATGGCCACACTCTCGCCCGACTTGATTTCCAACGTAATCCCTTTCAGTATCTCTAGCTCGCTCCCGGCCACGGGGACTGATTTCTGGAGATTTTCGGCCTTTATCATGCAGCGTTTCCTTTACCGCCTGTTACGCGTATTCACAGTCGTTGGATTGCTTCTGGCGTCCGCGACGACACCTGCCCAGTCCTCCGGCACGACGTTGCTGGTGCTCGGCGATAGTATCAGTGCCGCCTATGGCATGTCTTTACAAGAGGGTTGGGTTGCCTTGCTGGCACGACACATAGCTGAGGAACGTCCCGGCACTGAGGTCGTCAATGCCAGTATCAGCGGCGAAACCACCGGCGGTGCACTGCGTCGCCTTCCCGTATTACTGGAGCAACACAAGCCGGATCTGGTCGTCATCGAGCTCGGGGGTAACGATGGCCTGCGCGGATTTCCGCTCAATGACTTCCGCGACAACCTGACCCAGCTGGCCACGCTCTCCCAGGACGCAGGTGCGAAGGTGTTGTTCCTGCCGATGCGGATTCCCCCAAATTACGGCTCGCGCTACACCCAGGGGTTCTACGACAGCTATGCCAGAGTGGCCGAAGCCAGCGGCAGCGCAATCGGTGCATTCATTCTCGAAGCGGTGGCGATCGACCCACAACTGATGCAGGAAGACGGTATTCACCCCAAGGCCGAGGCACAGCAGACCATGCTCGACACCGTATACCCTGACATCCGTGGGGCACTGCCATGAGCGCCCCCGACAATCACTGGGAACAAATGCTGGCGGATGACCGCGCCCACATTTGGCACCCCTATGCACAGGCCTCTGACCCCGGCTTTATTACACCCGTCGTAGGCGCCAACGGCGTGCGCCTGCAACTCGCCGACGGCCGTGAACTCATCGACGGCATGGCCTCCTGGTGGTGCGCCATTCACGGTTACAACCACCCGGTCATGAATCGTGCTGTCCAGCAGCAACTGGAGACAATGTCGCACGTAATGTTCGGTGGCCTCACCCATCCGCCAGCCATCAAACTCGCTGCCATCCTGGTCGACCTGACACCCGAAGGCCTGAATCGCGTGTTTTTCAGTGACTCAGGTTCCGTGTCGGTAGAAGTCGCCATGAAAATGGCCATTCAATATTGGCAGGCCATCGGCAAGCCCGGCAAACAAAAAATGGTGGCACTGCGCAGCGGCTATCACGGCGACACTCTGGCTACCATGTCGGTTTGCGACCCGGTCACGGGAATGCACCATCTTTTCGGCGATGTGGTTCTGAAACAGTTCTTCGCGCCGGCCCCGGACTGTGCTTTCGACGGCCCCTGCCCCGAAAGCGACATGGAAGAGATCAGCGACATTCTGGCCCGGCACCACGAGGAGATCGCCGCCGTTATCGTCGAACCCGTAGTGCAGGGGGCCGGCGGCATGCGCTTCTACTCGCCGGACTATCTGCGCAAACTGCGCGCTCTGTGCGATGCCTTTGACGTATTGCTGATATTCGATGAAATTGCCACCGGCTTTGGCCGCACCGGCAAGCTGTTTGCACTGGAGCATGCAGGCGTAGAGCCGGATCTGCTGTGCCTCGGAAAATCACTCACCGGCGGCTATATGACGCTGGCGGCGACAATCGCCAATGATCGCATCGCAGAGGGTATCGACGGCGGTGACGCCGGCGCGTTTATGCACGGGCCGACCTTTATGGGCAACCCCCTGGCTTGTGCGTCAGCGATCGCCAGTATCGAGCTGCTGCTCTCTCAGCCCTGGCAGCGGACCGTGGCGCGACTGCAAACCGAATTGGAACAGGGCCTGGCCCCCGCCCGCGACTTCGAACAAGTCGCGGATGTCCGCACCCTCGGCGCGATCGGGGTAATTGAACTCAAGGAGGCGGTCAACATGCGTGAGGTACAGCCGATGTTTGTTGAGCAGGGCATCTGGATTCGCCCGTTCGGCAAGCTGGTCTATACCATGCCACCCTTCATTATGAACTCCGAGGACACCGCCAGCGTCACTGCGGGCATGCTCGAGGTCGTCGCCAGGCTCTAAAGCGCCAGCGAGACCTCGCCGACCATATAGGTAGTCGCCTCGCCGGTCATAAACACGCGATCTCCCTGCAAGGTGCAATCGAGCCTGCCTCCCCGTTCGGAAATCTGCCGGGCACTCATTCGCGCCTGACCCAGCCGGCTCGACCAATAAGGCACCAGTGCGCAGTGTGCCGACCCTGTCACCGGATCTTCATTGATACCCACGTGCGGGCCGAAGAAGCGAGATACGAAATCACACTCATCGCCCGGTGCCGTGGCAATCACATTGAACGCAGAGGCGGCTACCAGCGCAGCAAAGTCTGGTGCTAGCCTGGCGACATCCGCTTCAAACTCAAACACATACAATTTTTTGCAAGTGCCCTCTACCTGCCAGACCTCACTCGCCATGCCGCCCAGCGCATCGCATACTGCCACATCAACCGCATCGGGCGTCAGTGTGTAGGCAGGGAAATCCAGCGAGTAGCTGCCATGCGAATGGGTCACGCTCAGGTTGCCGCTGCGCGTGGCAAACACCAGCTCAGGCTGCTGTGCGCCCATATGCTGGACCAGAGCATGCGCACTGGCGAGCGTTGCATGCCCACAGAGATCCACCTCGATAGACGGCGTAAACCAACGCAGCTCCCAGGCATTATCCGCAGCGACCAGAAAAGCGGTCTCCGAGAGATTGTTCTCGGCCGCAAGCGCCTGCAACTGACGATCTTCGAGCCAGTGCGCCAGCGGCATAACTGCGGCCGGATTGCCGCCGAATACCGACGAGGTAAAAGCATCTACCTGATAGATGGGGATATTCACGTTTTGCGTCCATAGCTTTGTTATCTTCGGGGTGTTAAATATAGAGATAGCCGCGAGCCTGGGAAAAGTAAAAAATCACACTATGGCAGTACGCGAACAAACAGCGCGCCAGAAGCAGGTCTACGATGTCATTTTTGGCACGGAGACCCCTGCCGGTAAAACCTTCGATATCGTATTAATCGTCCTCATACTGGCCAGCGTGGCGGTGGTGCTGCTCGACTCTATTCCGGAGTACCACGCTGACTATGGCCACCTGTTTCTCAGGGCAGAATGGGGTTTTACGCTGTTTTTCACCATCGAGTACATTTTGCGCCTGTGGTGTTCGCCCAATCGCAGCGCCTACGCACGCAGTGTTTACGGCATCGTCGATCTGCTCGCTGTCGCCCCCACTTATCTGTCGCTGATCCTGCCCCAGGCAGCACCACTGCTGATTATCCGCCTGTTGCGGATTTTGCGGATTTTTCGGGTACTGCGCCTGCTCTCGCTGCTGCGCGAGGCCAATGAACTCGCTGGCGCCCTGCGTCGCAGTGCGCGCAAGGTGTTCGTTTTTTTCACCTTGATGATCATTCTCGCCACTATCTTCGGCTGCCTAATGTATGTCATTGAAGGCAGCGAACACGGTTTTCACAGCATCCCTCACAGCATTTACTGGGCGATTGTGACCATTACCACCGTTGGCTATGGCGACGTGGTACCGCTCACCTCTGCCGGACGGTTTATCGCATCCATCGGCATGTTGATCGGCTACGCGGTCATCGCTGTGCCCACCGGCATAGTCACCGCTGAACTCACCCTGGCCCAGGCCCTGAAGAACGAACGCATTACCCGCCGCTCACGCAATTGTTCCACATGTGCCAGTGTTGAAACTGATCCCCATGCGCACTACTGTAGGAACTGTGGCAGCGAGCTACCCGCGCCGGGGCACAAGCCCGACAACTAACTATGCTAATAACAATTATCGCTGTATCTAACGAGGTATTAAAATGACTGTGTTCAAACCCGCTGTACTCTCTACCGCTGTGGCTTCAGCTACGCTGCTGTTATTGCCCGGCCTGGCCCAGGCCCAGGGCCAGCTGGAAGAAGTGATCGTTACCGCCCAGAAGCGTGAGCAGAGCATGCAGGACGTCCCTGTTGCCGTAACCGCATTTTCTGCCCAGCAACTGGAGAAGTCCGGCGTCAAGGACATGTTCGACCTGCAGGTCAACGCACCGAGCCTGCGCGTTGGTGCCAGCCAGACATCCACGACCACCACCTTTGCGATTCGCGGCGTATTTACCAGCAGCCAGAACTTCGGTCTGGAACCCTCAGTGGGGCTGTATGTCGACGGTGTTTACCGAGCGCGTCAGGGTTCCATGATTAACAACCTGGTGGATATTTCCAGCATCGAGGTCCTGCGCGGCCCCCAGGGCACGCTGTTTGGCCGTAATACCCCGGCCGGCGCGATCACCATGTCGACAGCCATGCCCGATTTCGAGGGCACCGGCTTCATTGAAGGCACCGTTGGCGACTACGACCTGTATGGTTTGAGTGGCGCCAAGTCCTTCACCGCCATTGAAGATGTGTTGGCCTTCCGGGTGACCGGCTTTGGTATGCAGCGCGACGGTTACATCGACATCGTCGACGGCGGCGATGACGTGATTAACGATCGCGACCGCTGGGGCGCGCGTCTTCAGGCCCTTTACCTGCCAACAGATTCTGTCACCGTGCGGGTAATCGCCGATTACTCGGAAGTCGACGAAACCTGCTGTGCAACCGGTTCTTTCAAGAATAACTTTGTCGCACAGGACCTGCCCCCGGGCTCGGCACCGGTCTTCGGTACCGACACCAATATCGTCAATATCGGCGGCACCGTTATCGACCAGGATGACTTCTACGATCGCGAAGTCGCTGTGGCTCGCCCCCCGGTCTCACAGAACGAAGACAGCGGCTTATCCGTGCAGATTGACTGGGAAACAGATTCCTTCACCCTGACCAGCATTACCGCGTATCGCGAGCACGATTCCTTTGACGATGCCGATATTGCATTTACTTCTGTCGATGGCGCCTATCGCATCAACGACGCTGAGCAGAACCAGTTCACCCAGGAACTGCGCATTGCCAATGAGTCTGACAGATTCAGTTACGTCGCCGGCCTCTACTACTATGAACAGGAGCTGGACAACAGCCGCCAGACAATCGTGGGTAACGATCTGAGCGGCATCATCGGCCTGTCGCCGAATGCCTTTATCGGTGGCGACGGATCCTTCGACGTAAACACCCAGGATCACACCAGCTACGCGGCCTTCGGTCAGGTCGACTACAACATTACCGATGACCTGATCCTGACCGCCGGCCTTCGCTGGACCTACGAAGACAAGGACCTGGAGAACATCTACACCGACGATGCGCCTCCCTCCCTGGACTTTTCCCAGGACAACTGGGGTTTTTACTTCTTCGCCCCGCTGACACCTCAGGATGACCTCAGCGAGAGCTTTGACGACGACCGCATAACCGGCGCCCTCAAAATCAGCTGGTTTATGAATGACGACGTCATGCTGTATGCCTCCTACGGCACCGGCTACAAGTCGGGCGGGGTCAACGCCGACCGGATTGAAGAGCAGTTCAACCCGCTCTTCGATGCCGAGGAATCTGAATCCTACGAAGTCGGCATGAAAGCTGACTTCCCGGAACAGGCCATGCGTCTGAACCTGGCCATCCACCGCACCGACACGGACGACCTGCAGACCAGCTCGTTCCAGGGTGGCGGTTTCTTCCTGTCAAATGCCGGGGTCGCAGAAACCTACGGCCTCGAGGCTGACCTCTACTGGGCGCCGACAGACAGCACTACGCTGACCCTGGGTTATGCCTACAATCACGGTGAATACAGCGACTTTGAAAATGGCCCCTGCTGGACGGGTACCCCGTGGCATACCGGAGAGGCCCCTCCCGGGCTGAACGAAGATGGCAGCTGTGATATCTCTGGCGGCGATCTGTCCGGTAACGCAGAGAATGTAGTGGTACTCACCGCCAACCAGGATTTCACGCTCAGCGACACCATGACGGGCTTCATCTACGGCGAATACTCCTGGGTCGACGATCGCATGACCGACGTGAACAATGACCCGGTGAAGTACGATGGTGACTACAACCTCATCAACGTACGGGCTGGACTGCGCTATGAACCATGGGATGCCTACGTCACCTTGTGGGGTCGTAACCTGACCGATGAGGAATACACAGGGACGATTGCAGACGCCCCCGCCCAGACCGGTCGCTTCATTGCCTACTACGAAGAACCCCGCACCTGGGGTCTCACCTTACTCAAGGATTTCTGACCCCAGGTTCTGCTATAATGCGCGCCCCATAACCCCCGGTGGCGCGCATGTCCAAACCCATCCACTCATATCGCAAGTACTGGGCCGAATGTTTCGGCCCAGCCCCCGAGCTGCCCATGACCCGGGCAGAGATGGACGCGCTCGGCTGGGATTCCTGCGACATCATCCTGGTCACGGGCGACGCCTATGTTGACCACCCTTCTTTCGGCATGGCCGTCATTGGTCGTACCCTGGAAGCGCAGGGCTTCCGGGTAGGCATTATCGCCCAGCCAGACTGGACCAGTGCCGATGAGTTCAAGCGCCTGGGTAAGCCCAACCTGTTCTTCGGCGTAGCTGCGGGCAACATGGACTCGATGATTAACCGCTATACAGCGGACCGCAAGCGGCGCAATGACGATGCCTACACCCCGAACAACGAGGGCGGAAAGCGGCCTGACCGCGCTGTGGTTGTCTATAGCCAACGCGTGCGTGAAGCGTACAAAGATGTACCGCTCATTATTGGCAGCATCGAAGCCAGCCTGCGCCGGATAGCCCATTACGACTACTGGAGTGACAAGGTCCGTCGCTCAATCCTGCTCGACAGCCGCGCCGACCTGCTGCTGTACGGCAACGCAGAGCGGGCCATCCTCGCCATCGCCCATCGACTGGCCGATGGCGAAGATGTGCACAATATCCGCGACATTCGCGGTACGGGCTTTGTCCGCAAACGCGTACCGGAAGGCTGGCGCGTCATCGACTCCAGCTCAATCGACCCGATCGGTGCAGTTGAGCCAAAGATAAACCCCTACGACACCCCGCAGGGCCCTGAGTGTGAGCCGGATGAAATCGCGGTCCAGCAGGGCGAAGATGTGGTGCGAATTCTCGACCGCGTCGACGACGATCGGCCTGGCGTAATACGCATTCCCTCTTATGAACAGGTCAAAGACGACAGCGTGCTCTACGCCCACGCATCGCGCGTGCTCCACAAGGAGACCAACCCGCACAATGCGCGACCGCTGGTGCAAGCGCACGGCGACCGCGAAGTGTGGCTGAACTCACCGCCTATCCCCCTGGAGACCGACGAGCTGGACTGGGTGTTCGAGCTGCCTTATACCCGGCTCCCCCACACCAGCTACGGCGATGCACGTATTCCCGCTTATGAGATGATCCGGCACTCGGTAAACATCATGCGAGGCTGCTTTGGCGGTTGCACCTTCTGCTCAATCACCGAGCACGAAGGACGCATTATCCAGAACCGCTCGCAAGATTCGATACTGCGCGAGATTGAAGCGATTCGCGATNCCTCGCCGGCTTTTACCGGCGTCATCTCCGATCTCGGCGGCCCCACCGCCAATATGTGGCGACTAGCCTGCAAGAGCCGGGAGATTGAGGCCAAGTGTCGGAAGCTCAGCTGCGTGTTCCCGGGAATTTGCAAAAACCTCGACACCAACCAGAAACCACTGGTAGAGCTCTACCGCAAGGCGCGGGAGTTGCCCGGCGTGAAGAAAGTACTCATCGCGTCGGGACTACGCTATGACATCGCCGTGGAAACCCCTGAATACGTCGAGGAGCTGGTCACCCACCACGTCGGCGGGTACCTGAAGATTGCGCCTGAGCACACCGAAGATGCGCCGCTGGGCAAAATGATGAAGCCTGGCATTGGTACCTATGACCGGTTCAAGGCCATGTTTGAGAAATACTCCAAGGCTGCGGGTAAAGAACAGTATCTCATCCCCTACTTCATTGCCGCTCACCCCGGCACTTCTGATCGGGACATGATGAACCTCGCCTTATGGCTGAAGCGCAATAAGTATCGCGCCGACCAGGTGCAGACCTTCTACCCGTCGCCAATGGCCAGCGCCACGGCCATGTACTACAGCGGCAAGAACCCGCTACAGCGCATTACCCGTGACAGCGACACCATGCCTACGGTGCGCGGCCTGAGCCAGCGGCGTCTGCACAAGGCGTTTCTGCGCTACCACGACCCGGAGAACTGGCCACTATTGCGCAAGGCACTCAAAAAGCTTGGGCGAACGGATCTAATCGGCAATGGCAAAATGCACCTGGTGCCGCCACGCCAACCCGGGCGTCGTCACGCTGTGGTTGAGCCCGGCAGCAAGACCTTTGCCACCCAGCATAACGGCCTGCCCCGCACCCCGAAGCGCAAACCCGGCCGCCGGCGCTGACTCAGGCGTCGCTGCGGCGTTTGGTATGCCGCGTCGCCGGGGCCTGCAGCGGGTCATCCGGCCAGGGGTGTTTGGGATAGCGCCCCTTCATTTCCTTTTTCACATCCTGATAGCTACCGCGCCAGAACCCGGCGAGATCCTGTGTCACCTGCAGTGGTCGCTGTGCAGGTGACAATAAGTGAACCATTAAGCTGACTTTGCCGTAGGCGACGGTGGGCGTACTTTCACAGCCGAACATTTCCTGGAGTTTTACAGCCAGCACGGGTGGATGCTGGGTGTAGTCGACCCGAATTGATGATCCGGAAGGCACACTGATGCGCTCAGGTACCAGCCGCTCCAGATCCAGCGGTAATGGCCAGGCGAGCATACCGGTCAGTATGGCCTGCAAGTCCAGGCGGGCAAAATCGTCCAGCTTGCGCACAGGCTCCAGCCAGGGACCCAGCCACTGCTCCAACGTGGCAAGCAACGCCGCATCGCGAAGATCGGGCCAGGGGTTATCACCGCCCTCCCCGGCTACGCTATCGTGCAAGAGTTGCACCCGGGCGCGCCACTGCAGCGTGTCACTATCCCAGGGCAGAATATCCAGGCCGCGTCGCCGGACGACACCTAATAGCGCCTCGCCCCTGGCCTCGGCAGACACTTCCCGCAACGGTGACGACTCCAGCTGGATTGCGCCTACCATCCGCCGCCGCTGGGCACTGAAGCGTTCCTCGCGCTGGTCCCATTCAACCAGATCCTCGCGGCGCACCAGTTCTGCGAGAATGCCGTCGAAGCCCGCCGGGTTTAAGCGCGTTGCGCTGTAAATCCGGTCAGTGCTGCTGCCACGATCGCCGCCGATATCCGCCACCGCCAACCAGGCTTCGCGGGCAATGGCCTGCCAACGATCAACACTGGCGCTGCGACCATTAGCCAACTGGTATTGGTCTTCGCTACGCTGCTTGGCTATCCGGTCCGGATACGCACTGGCCAGCAAAATACCGCACACATCCTCTACCGACACGTCAAAACCGGCACCCCGGGGCTGATGTACTTCAGTGGCGATACGCGCGTAACGCCTGGCCAATTGCCACACCCGGCGGAACCAGCCCTGCAGGCGCTCGGGACATTTCCGCTCGCCTAACAGCAGCGCAATAGCGTCTGCAATGTCGGCACTTTCGTTGCCCAGCGGATTGCGCTCGGACAGCACCGCCGCCAGCAGGCAGGCTGTCTCCCTGGCCTTGATGTCGCAACCCACCAGGAGCATGTGGGCCAACCTGGGATGCAACGGCACCTGCGCCAGGCGGACCCCATGTGGGGTGAGCTGCAAACCGCTCTGGGGGTGCGTAAAGACCGCACCACACTGTTCGAGCACACTGATCGCCTGCTGCCAGGCAGGCTGCGGTGGCGTATTCAGCCAGCACAATTCCTGCGGATCGCAAACGCCCCAGGCCAATAATTGCAGTGCCAGCGGCGCCAGATCCGCCTGCAGAATTTCAGGGCTGCTGTGATTCACCAGCCGCCCATGCTGTTCCTCGGACCAGAGCCGGTAGCAGTCTCCCGGCGCAAGCCGCCCTGCCCGCCCGCGGCGCTGCTCTGCTGAGGCCTGAGACACGCGGCGAGTCACCAGTCGGGTAATACCGGTCACCGGGTCAAACACCGGCTCACGCGCCAACCCTGAATCAATCACTATCGTGACGCCTTCTATGGTCAGGCTGGTCTCTGCCACGTTCGTCGCGAGCACAACCTTGCGCCTGCCCTCGGGTGCGGGCGCTATGGCCCGCTGCTGCTGTTCGAGCTTGAGGCTGCCATAGAGGGGACATACATCTACCTCCGGGTATGCTGACAGCCTGGCACCGAGATCCCTGGCAACCGCGCGAATTTCGCGCTGCCCCGGCAGGAAAACGAGTGCACTGCCCTGGCTGTTTGCCAGGGCATCGAGAACCACGTCAGTCACCGGCGGCGCTATCGCCTCCTGAAGCTTCAAGGTGCGTCGATAGTGGGTGGCCACCGGATACTGCCGCCCTTTTGATGTCACCACGGGCGCACCGTCGAGTAACGTCGCTACTGCGTCGCCGTCCAAGGTGGCCGACATCACCAGTAGCTTCAATGGATCTTCCTCGCGGAACAGTTCACGGCCTTGTAGGCACAGCGCCAGACAGAGGTCCGAGTCGAGGCTGCGTTCATGAAATTCGTCAAATATCACCAGCCCAACGTCCTCCAGGCCAGGGTCGCTCTGCAAGCGCCTGGTCAGAATACCTTCGGTAATCACCTCGATGCGCGTCGCCTCGGAAACACAGGCCTCCAGGCGAATCCGGTAACCCACCGTCTCGCCTACCTCTTCACCGAGCAACTCGGCCATTCGCGCGGCGGCGGAACGCGCGGCCATACGGCGCGGCTCCAGCATGAGAATTTTCCGCCCCTTGAGCCAGCGTTCATCCAACAGCGCCAGAGGAACTGCAGTGGTCTTACCGGCACCGGGCGGTGCCTGCAACACCAGCTCGTGGTGCCTGGCCAGGGTCAGCACCAACTCGCTGAGTACCTGGGCAATGGGCAGATCTGCAATTGCGGGGATATTCATAGGGGCATCTTAACCAAGCCCGCTGCCGCTGGCCACGTTACTGCACTCGCGCACCCACTTGGTGCGCTCGCTCACTCTAAGAGTGCAAAAGGTAGCTCCGTCACGGCTTTGTCATACCCACAGCGGATACTGGAGCTATGGCAAGGTTCTTGCTGCGTACATCCACCAAACCGCATGAGTGACAGCTTCTACGGGAGAACCACCGATGACCTCGTTTACTGAACACCTCGATGGCATTGCCGCCCAGAGTCCTGGCCAGAACGGGTGCATTGCCTTCTTTGACCTGGATCGCACCCTGATTAGCGGCTACTCGATTACCGCCCTTGCTCGTGAGACCGCGCGTCACGCGGCCGCAAGCGGAGAAATGGCCAATGCCTCACGACTGGTACGCGAGGTGCTTCAACAGCGTGCCGATGGTTCTGGCGGCAACTACCATCGGCTGGTAAAACGGGTGGCACGAGCCCTCACGGGAGTTACCGAAGAAACCCTTTATGCCTTGGGCAGGCGTGCTGCAAGCAATCACCTTGAACGCACGCTTTACCGCGAAGCCATTGAGCTGGTGGAAGCGCATCGCGCGGCGGGACACCATCTGGTGATTGTCACAGCGGCTTCGCGCTATCAGGTTGAACCACTAGCGGCCATTCTCGGCATCGAGGATATCTGCTGTAGCCAGTTGGTGGTCGAAGGTGGGCAGTTCACTGGCGAAGTCGTAGCCCCGCTTTGTTACGGCGAGGGAAAAACCCTGGCGGCCCGGCGCGTGGCACGGCGCAGAAAAACCAGGCTGTCACGCTGTTACTTCTACACCGACTCCAGCGCAGACCTGCCACTACTCAAAGCGGTTGGGAACCCGGTGGCAGTCAACCCTTCCACCCGACTTGCAGACCATGCCAGCGAACAGGGCTGGCCGCAGCTCACGTTCTCCAGTCGCGGCCGGCCCGATCTCGGCCAGGTGCTGCGCACCGGCGCATTGGCACAGACATTACTGGCCACTGCATTAACCGGCCGTGCTGCGTCGTGGATGGGCTCAACGGCCCGCCAGAATGCAAACCTCATGACGCGGCTACTGGGTGACGTGGGATCAGGCTGTGCCGGACTTAACTACGAGGTAGAGGGGCGCAAACACTTGCAGCGCTCAGCGCCGGCTATTTACGTGTTCAACCACCAGAGTCTACTGGATGCCGTGGTGCTTGCCCACCTGCTCCGCGACGACGTCGTTGGACTGTGTAAGCAGGAGATGGCCTCCTCGCCGATCATCGGCCCGTTACTCAAACAGGTGGACACCATTTTCGTCGATCGAGAACAGCAGGATCAAAGTGACGTTATCGCCCGTGCCTTGGCCACTCTCGACAGCGGCAGGTCACTGGTTATTGCGCCAGAGGGTACGCGAAGCACCCTCGGGCAGCTCCAGCCGTTCAAAATGGGGGCTTTCGTACTCGCTCGCAAAGCCGGCGTACCTGTCATTCCCATTGTGCTGCACAACGTGAAAGACGCGCTTCCGAAAGGCGCCAGAGTGATTAAGCCCGCCACCATTCGCATCACGGTTCTGCCGCCGATACCCCCAGAACACATGCGCCGGATTCGGCCCTGCTGTCATCAGCTCGAGGCAACCTATAGCGCCATCCTGGGAGAATCGCGCGCAGCGGCATTGCCGCACAGTGCCAGTGCCAGGGCAGGCTGACCAACGGCTTGCAGTGCCGCGATTCACAGTGCGACAGTCATCGGAGCCGGCAATCGGTGTGAATACATCACTGCTGTCGGACAAGTGAGCGACTATAATGTCCGTTTATTTCTAATGATTAGCGCGCATGCCCATTTTCGATAAAGACAACCAACCCTTGGGAACAGAACAGGCACTGGCTCTTCACATCGAGTCGGCCCTGGCGGCACGCCCACCCCGTGGCGCAGCCCTTGAAACGTCCTATAAAATCGTGAAAACGCTGTTCGATCCCGTCGTACTGGGTGAGCACAAGCTGCCGGACAAACCCTGTCTGTTTGTCGGCAACCACTCTTTGTTCGCCCTGGACGGCTGGGTGCTGGGGCCGATCTTTCTTAAGGAGCTCAACCGCTTTGTCCGTGGCCTGGGAGATAAATTCCTGTTTACAGTAGCGGCCATCGGCGACACGTTGCTGCGCTTTGGGCCGGTAATGGGACACCCTGACGTCTGCGCTGCCCTGATGGACGCGGGTGAAGATCTGATGGTGTTTCCCGGAGGCGCGCACGAAGCGGTCAAGCCCACACGCCAGATGTATGAACTGCAGTGGAAAGAACGCTATGGCTTCGTCAAGCTCGCAGCAAAACAGGGCTACACCATTATGCCCTTTGGGGTGGTAGGACCGGACGAGTTCTACGCCCATCTTATGGAAGGCGAAGACATCCCCCACTCGTCCCTGGGCAAACTCCTGCGCCGCGCAGGTCTGCTGGACGACAATACCCGCGCCGACATGTTGCCGCCCATACCCAGGGGCGCTCTGGGCACGCTATTCCCAAGGCCGCAACGCTGCTACATCGGCTTTGGCAATCCCGTCGATCTGTCTGAATTCAAGGGGCGCACGCCGGGTAAACGGCAATTGCAGAATATTCGTCAGCAGGTGGCGGACGAGATCGATACGCAATTGGGCGAGCTTCTTATTGCGCGGGCGCGCAATCAAGGCAACGAGGGGCTTTGGCGCAGATTCCTGACGCTGTAACCAGGTACAGCGTTGCCTCAGTGCTCGGCCATTACCCGGGCCAACCGCTCGGGACGCCGCCAGCGACTACTTCTAAGCCTCACCACAAAACACAGCGCGATTGAGATAAGCATGGCGACCAGCACCCACCAGGATGCCAGCGGCGACATCTGCCAATGCACAATCACCAGATACTGAGCGGCCAGCATGGCAAAGTGCAGTGAGGTCGATGTCAACATGACCCAGCGGGTATCACCGGCGCCGCGCAGCGCACCACCTGCGATCAGTATCGTGGCGTCCGCCAACATGTACGTACACAAGCCCAGCATCATGGCCTGGGCCATTTCCCTGACTTGCGCGAACTCTTCGTCCGGCGTGGCAAATACGTCTACCAGCTCAACGCGGAACGTGAAAAACAGTATGGCGAGAATGCTCGAGTATCCCAGCGCCATGATAAAACCCGAGGAAATCAGCTGATTTGCGCGGGCGATATCACCGGCACCCACGGAGCGCCCCATCAGCGTCGCCACCCCGATACTCAAGCCAATCATCGGCACAAAGGACAGCATATCCCAGTTGAACACGATCGCGATGGCAGCGCCTTCGGCAACGCCGTAGGACTGAAACATGAGCAGAAACACGTTGAAGGTCGCCGTGTTCATAAACGCTTCGGTTGCCGAGGGTAGCCCCAACCGCAGAAAACGCTTCATCACGCCCTGATGGTAGCCCCAGCTTTGCCGCACAGAGTACTGGGCGACATGCTTGCGATCGCCGTAAAAGTACAGAAACAGCGCGATAGCCAGCGCCTGTGCACACAGTGTACCCACACCGGCACCAACAATACCCAGTGGCGGAAGACCGACGTGGCCGAACACTAGCGCCCAGGTCAGGGGCACGTTCACCACAATGGCAATCACATCCACAAACATGACCACCTTGGATCGACCAATGCCCACGAAGTAACATGCCAGCAAGGTTTTGCCCAACATAAAGGGCCCACCAACGAGCAGCGTGTAGAAGTAGGCGCGCTCCAGGGGCACAAGGGCTGGATCGTGCCCAATCTTGTCAAAGGCAGTGCCACCGAGTACTCCCACCAATGCGATGATGGGTAGCGCCAGAACAATCAGGTATACACCCTGAGTGACAACCACGGTACAGCGCTCCGTGCGCCCCGCTCCCTGATATTGTGCGACCAGGGCATTTGCGTAGCTGATCAACCCGGTGAAGAACGACAGGCAGAACATCGCCGCCACGCCGCCCCCTAGCGCCGCTGCAATATGGGCCGCGCTGAGGTCTGACATGAAGAAGCGATCGGTGAATATCATCACCGCAAACGTGCCCTGCGACACCACCATGGGCAGCGACAGGCGCGCGAGTTCACGCAGTGTTGTCAGGGACAGAAACTTCAATGCGGCGGCGTCCGGGCCTGGAGAGAGCGGCGCATTATACAGACCTCAGCCAATCCGCCCAATCGCGCTGCAGGGCTGCGGCGCCGCCCGGGTAGGATCGAACCAGAAACCCTCCGGCATCGTAACTGCCACAGGAATGGGTCGACGCCTGCTGCAGGGTGAAGCCCAACGCCCCTCTGCCCTCCGATGACTGCAGCAGGAAATACATCAGGGACCATGACAGGGCATACAGCCGCTGGCTGTCGAAGGCGGTCCAGGCGGTATAGGGCGCCTCGAACAATTCCGTGAGAGAAGGCGCAGCCGCGACCGCCAGCCACCGCCGATGCCTCGGATTGACATGAAATTCCGGTCCGTGGGGCGTCACTACGATGGTTTCATGCACTTCCGCCAAACCCTCTGCTAGCCAGTGCGGCGCGCCACCGAGTTGCGAGACAGTAATCAGGTGCGAGATTTCGTGTAACGCGCGATGACGGGACTCCACAGAGGACGCGTCGAGCAAAGCCACCGCCAGACGCGGCTCCCAGGCATAGAAACCAGTCACCTCAGGAAGCTCGGGCACGAGCGATTGCTTGCGCTGGCGGAAAGCGCCAGCATCGGCGAATAGTTCAAGGCGCACATCAACCACGAACGGTACCGGCGCTGCGAGCAACGCCTCCCAGTGCTGATAGATGCCACGTGCGCCCATCTCGATATCGCGCACCAGGAGAGGATCAACGTTGACCGGTGCCGATTGAAGTGCAAACTGATACGCCGGTCCGCGAATGGCCTCGAAGTTGCCCTGACACATAGACAGGCGCACTGCCGAGGCCTGCGGTGTGATCAACAGCAGACAAAGGGACAGCATGGGCAGGCAGAATAGCGCCCTGAGACGAAAAACAGGCATGGCAGTGCAGACAACTGATTTGCTAGCGGGTTCAGGTATTATACTCTAGCTATAATCACGACATGTACCCGCCGCATACGGGTATTTGATGGGCTCGACCGTTGGAGAACTCCATGCCCCAGGCAGAATCAAAATGGCCTTTTCGCTGGGACCTGCTGCTGCGTTATCGCTACATCGAAACCATTGCGCTCTGGGAGGGTCGGCTCACCACGCGCCATTTATGCAACACCTTTGGCATCGGCAGACAGCAGGCGAGCAAGGACATCAATACTTACCTGCGCGAAGTCGGCATCGACAATCTCGAATACGACAAGTATCTCAAGGGTTACAAACCTACCCAGAGCTTCATGCCTCAGGTCACTCGCGGTCTGGCTGACGAATACCTGCACCTTGTAGCGCGCAACAACGAACTGCTGAATATGTTCGAATCGCTGTCGCTTAATGTTAGTAATGTCGAGGTACTGGCGCACCCCGTTCGCGACGTTAAACCGCAGGTGCTGCGCCCGATCATGCAGGCGGCGCGACAACAAAGGCGCCTGGACTGCGATTATGTATCGCTGAACAACCCCGACCGCGAAGGCCGCATCATCGTGCCCCACACGCTGGTGTACACCGGTCTGCGCTGGCATGTGCGCGCCTGGTGCGAGAAGAACCAGGAATACCGGGATTTCGTTCTGAGTCGGTTTCGCGACACGCCGGAACTCATGGATGAATCCCAACACGGCGCTACTGGCGACGTCGAGTGGAATACCACAGCGACCATCCAGATTACCCCGGATACGCGACTCAACGCGGCCCAGCGCGAAGTCGTCGAATGTGATTACGGCATGATCGGTGGCGAACTGAGGATCACCACCCGCGGCAAGCTGGTCCCCTACGCGTTGCGCCTGCTGCACATCAACCCCCGCGAGCAACTCAGTGACCCCACCGCCCAACAGATCATCGTGGCGAATCGGGATGAACTCGAGCCGTGGCTATTTGGCTGACATCATGAAAGATCAGAACGAATTCCAGGACGCCTACAGCGAACAGAATTTCTGGCGCAAGCTCACCGGCTACGCAAAGTCCGCCGGTCGCGAAGTTGTCGAGAAGGCCCTGCTGCTGTTTTATGCCATGCAGGAAGAAGACGCACCGGCCTGGGCGAAGGCCACTATTGCCGGAGCGCTTGGCTACTTTATCGTGCCTATCGACGCCATCGCTGACCTCACCCCTGCGGTTGGCTATGCCGACGATCTGGGTGTACTTGCCCTGGCGATTGCGGCGGTAGCGCAGTACATCAATGACGACGTACGTGCCAAAACCGCTGCCAAACTCGACAGCTGGTTTGGTGACGACGACAAGCCCGACTAGATTCAGCGTTCTTTTGCCAACCTGCGCATCACCAGCGCCAGGAAGACGGCAGTCGAAATACCCGCCGCTGCGAAAATGAGACACATCACCATGATCTGGTAACGCGCCGCAACCAGCGGTGAAACCCCCGACAGTATCTGTCCAGTCATCATGCCCGGCAGAGAGACCAGACCCACTGCAAACATGGCGTTAATCACAGGTATCATGGCCGCCTGGTAAGCCTTTATTCGCGCTTGCGCCAGTTCCACACCGTGTTCAAGTTCACTGAACAGGCGCTCCGCTGCTAGACTCACCGCGGTCATGCTGTTGGCAAAGGCCATTCCGGCCAGCGGGACGACATAGCGCGGCATGTACCATGGGTCCACCGACAACACCAGCTGGGTAATCAGCGCCAGTGTCAAACCGCCACCAGTGACTATGGCAATCCACGAGTCCGCCAGCAATTGCAAGCGCCGGCCAGGCACCGATCCAACCGCAATCCAGGCCGATGCGGTCATCATAATGGCCAGCACCAGGGCGATCAGCAAGCCATTATCGGCCCCGAATATCCACGCGAGCACATAGCCTATCGCCATCAGCTGCACAAGCATTCGACCCAGCGCATAGAGTGCGTTGCCAGTGCCGAATGACCACCGCCACAAGATGACCAGGGCGATAAATACGGGAACAAAAGCCAGCGCCAGGCGCGGCAGCGATAGTGTTATAACGGCATCTTCCATCGTGGTATATATACACCATATGGATGACATAGACAGTTTCATCGACCAGCTTGCCGCATTTCCGCGCTCCGCACAGCTGGCAAATCCCTATCACGCAGCAGCGTATCGCGACAATCTGCGGGTCTACCTGCGCAAGATTTTCGCACAGCCCGGACGCAGGGTACTGCTGGTGGGAGAGGCATTGGGATATCGCGGCGGCGTCTTCACGGGCCTGCCGTTCAGCAGCGCGCGGCTGGTCAGGGAGTCACGGCATCCGTTCTGGCAAACACTGCGCCCGCAGTTGCAGATTAATGATGACCTGCCCGAAGCCACGGCCAGTATCGTTTGGGAGTATCTAGCCGGGCGACGGCGCATCCCCTTGTGTTGGAACGCCCTGCCGTTTCACCCTCACCTGCCCGGCGAACCCTACTCCAATCGTGCGCCGAGCGCGGCAGAACTCAAGTCCGGCGAAACATTTCTGCAGCAGCTGATAGCTGCCTACCAACCGGATCGGATCGGCGCCGTCGGCGGCAAGGCCGCACAGGCGATACAGCGCGCGCTCCCCCACCAATCCTTTCGCGCAATCCGCCATCCGTCCTACGGCGGCAAGCAGGACTTTATTCAAGGCATGGACCGGCTGCTGCGCTAGACATGCTCAACCTGCCGCGGTTACCCAGAGGCCGCTGGCCGCGATCGCAGCGGTCACCAGTTCCGGGAGATAGCTACCGCCGAGCAACAACGCGGTGGTCACCGCGCCAATGGCAATAAGCCGCTCCGCAAGGTGGGTCTCGGGCGAGGCGACAGGCCCGGAACGCCGGGCAAGCAAATTGCGAGTAATACGGTATTCGATGGCTCTGGCGTAAGTCATGGCAAGCTCTCCAATGTCTGAGCCTGCATCATGGATCACCCACTCATTGCGCTCCATCTGTCGCCTTACGGACGCGTTCGAAAAGGCGACAGGTGCCTATAGCCGCTGCGCCGAAAAGGTATCGCAGGCGTCCACATAGCCCTGTTCAAACCCGACCCTGAACCAGCGCACACGCTGCTCGGATGTACCATGGGTAAAACTGTCAGGAACGACGCGCTGGCCGGCCTCGCGCTGCAAACGGTCATCGCCGATCGCGCTGGCCGCCCTAAGTGCCTCTTCGAGATCGCCTTCATCGAGTATCTGCGCCTTGCGGTTGGCGAAGTGGCCCCAGATACCGGCGAAGCAATCAGCCTGCAACTCCTGGCGTACCGATAACGCATTCACCTCGGCCTTACTCCGTCCCCTGCCGGCGGCGTGCACCTGCTGGCTAATTCCCAGCAGCGTCTGCACATGGTGCCCGACCTCGTGTGCCACCACATAGGCCTGGGCGAAATCGCCTGGGGCACCGTGGCGGCGAGCCAGGTCATTGAAGAAACTAAGATCAATGTATAGATTCTGGTCACCCGGGCAGTAAAACGGACCGACCGCGGCGCTGGCCAGGCCACAGGCTGAATTAACTCTACCACTAAACAACACCAGGGTCGGCTCGCGATACTGCTGCCCGGAGGCGGTGAACACCTGATTCCAGGTATCTTCGGTCTCCGCCAGCACGACCGAGACGAAATCGGCCAACTGCTCCTCTTCTTCACTGAAACTGGCTTGGCCGGACCCGGTTTGCCCGCCGGCGAATAACAGGCCCAGTACGTCGACACCCACCATCCTGCCGCCGAAGATAACCAACAGGCCACCGATAAGCAGCACCCGTCCGGTCTTGCTACGCAGTAGCCCGGGCAGAAATCTCAAGAGTAGCGGCGCCGCTCCGGCGGCCGCATAGCTGGGGCCATCACCCCGACGGTCTTCAATGTTGTCGCTTCTTCTACGATCCTGCCAACGCATAGCGGCCCTCCCTAGTTATTCAATCTAGCAGTGACTTAAAAACTGGCAAGCTGCCGCGCTTGAATATACTCTGAAAGTTATTGCATACCTCAGGGGCATCCAGCATGAGCATTCTCATCGGCGGTAACGACAGCGGCCAGGTTGGCCTGGATCCAAAATTTGCCAACCGCCATGGCCTGGTGGCCGGAGCCACCGGTACAGGCAAGACCGTGACGCTGCAATGTCTGGCGGAAGGCTTCTCGGATCTGGGCGTGCCCGTATTCCTGGCGGATGTAAAAGGCGATATTTCCGGCATGAGCCAGGCCGGCAAGCCCCACCCCAAAGTTGACGAGCGCGTTGCCAAGATCGGCATCGAGGGCTTTAGCCAGCACGCCTATCCGGTGGCGTTCTGGGACTTGTTCGGTAAGAAAGGTACGCCAGTACGCTCTACAGTCTCCGAGATGGGGCCACAGTTATTGTCGCGACTGCTCGACCTCAATGAAACCCAGGAGAGCATCACGACCCTGGTATTTGAGTTCGCTGATCGCGAGGGCATCCTGCTGGTGGATCTCACCGATCTGCGCACCACACTTGAGTACCTCGGCGAGAACGGCAAGTCATTGGGCGCCGGCTATGGCGTATCAAAGGTATCCATTAATGCCATTCTTCGTCGCCTACTTATGCTGGAACGCGAAGGCGGCAAGAAGTTTTTTGGCGAGCCGGCACTGGAGCTGGAAGACTTTATGCAGGTGGCACGCGATGGCCGCGGCATCATTAACATTCTGGCAGCCGATCAACTGATTATGAGCCCGCGGGTGTACTCGACGTTTCTATTGTGGCTATTGTCAGAGCTGTTCGAGAACCTGCCGGAACTGGGTGATCCGGAGCAACCTGTGCTGGTGTTCTTCTTTGACGAAGCTCATCTCCTGTTTCGGGGCGCCCCACGGCCCCTGCTGGAGAAAATCGAACAGGTGGTGCGCCTGATCCGCTCCAAGGGCGTCGGCGTCTATTTTGTCAGCCAGAGCCCCAGCGATATTCCCGACAGCGTGCTTGGCCAACTGGGTAATCGCATTCAGCATGCGCTGCGCGCCTACACACCCAAGGAACAGAAAGCGGTCCGTGTAGCCGCCGAATCCTTCCGCGCCAACCCCAAACTGGATACCGTCACCGCAATTACCGAGTTAGGTGTGGGCGAAGCGCTGGTATCCACCCTGCAAAAAAAAGGGGTGCCCTCGCCGGTAGAGCGGGTACTGATCAGGCCACCCTCGTCACGCATGGGCAAAGCCACCATGGCCGAGCGCAAAGCGCTGCTGGATCGCGACCCGAACATGCGTCGCTACGGAACCCCCGTCGATCCACGCTCTGCTCACGAGGTGCTGTCGGAGCGAACCCAGGCCCGCCTCGACGCCCAGCAGGAAGAAGAAATGCGCAAACGTGCGGAGAAGGCCCAAGGCAAGACGAAGTCCCGCTCCAGCAGCCGTCAGAGTGTCGGTGAAGCGTTCCTGAAAAGCATTGCCCGCAGCCTCGGATCTACTGCGGGCAGGGAATTGTTTCGCGGTGTACTGGGGTCGCTGCTCAAGTAGCTTGCGGGCCGGTAAGCGCTTCAACACGCGCCATCCAGGCCACTACCCCGGGATATTCCTGAATTATGGCTTCGAGCTCCACTGTGTCCAGGAAACAGGAAAACATCGCATGTACAGCCAGGTCGGCCAGAGTCAATTGACCGCCAACCAGAAAGTCACTCTGCTCTAACATGCCAGCGACGGCGTTAATGTGACGGCGACAGTCGACAAGCAGTTGTCGCTCTGACTTGCGACCAATACCCTGAGTCGCGGTGATCTTGCGAATTCCCTTGCGGATCTGCCCCGGCATTTTCCCCGCAAGCACCGACTTCAGAAACCATCCCTCGCGCTCAAACATCCGCGGCAGGTTCCGCTCCCAGTTATGCTCTGTAGTAAACCGCATGTGCATCTCGTAAAAATACAGGCTCTCATCGGCCCAGTCCTCTAGCACATGCACCATGCCAGCCAGGGCGGGATCTTCAGGAATGAGCGATGGGCCAGCAAACTGCTGTTCGATGTAGTGCGCCGCGTCTGTGGAGTCGCACACCCATTCGCTGTTGTGTTCTATCGCCGGCAATTTGCCGATGGGATTGTGCTCGCGTTTCAATTTGCCCTGTTCTACCAACAGCCAATAGCGCTCCTCAAAGGCAATGCCTTTGTAGCGCAGCATTCGCTGTAATTTCTGATTAAACGGCGACATGTGATACTGGTGTAAAACCACCATGAAATAGCCCCTTTTGTTATTGATTCTCAACGCCTCGCGACTGCTGGTTTTTTGACCATTGGCGGTGTATAGTCCGCCGCGAACGGTCGGCAATCCCGGCTAAATTTCTCGTAAATGCCATCGCCGGGCTCTTATCCGAACTCGCGGTCGCGTTTCCTGAAGATGGTAGCAACAATATGTCCAGAACTGTACTCGGAGCGGCTCTTGTCGCCCTGCTAGGCACGGCTGTGCTGGTAACCCCTGTTTTCTCCAGCGAACAACCTTCTCAAACATCCCTCTCAGCCGACCAGGCGAGCGAATCGGCCCGGGCCAATGCCTTGTTCGACGATATCTTCGATCGCCGTATTGCCCGTGACCCCAAGTACCAGACCTACCTTGGTATCAAAACTGACTACGACAAGTGGACGCCGATTTCCGAGGAGCGCTACGCCAGTGAGTTGGCTCACGACAAAGCCGACCTCGCATCACTGGAAGGGATTAATGCCGACCTGCTCGATGACCAGACCCTGCTCAGCTATCGCCTGATGGAGCAGGACCTGCAAGAGAGCATTAGCGATTACCGCTGGCGTCACCACACCTACCCGGTGAACCAGATGTTCGGTACGCACTCCGAGATTCCCGCCTTTCTGATCAACCAGCACCGCATTGCTTCGGTCAGCGACGCACAGGCCTATATCGCTCGTATTAACGGTGTGAAACCGCTCATGCAACAGCTGATTGAGCAGCTACAGATTCGTGAACAAAAAGGCGTCATCGCACCCGACTTTGTACTCCCCCACGTGATCTCGGATTCCCGTAACCTGTTGGTAGGTGCGCCCTTCGAAGGTGGCGAGCCCAGCACTCTGATGGCCGACTTTACCGCCAAAGTCAGCGCCCTGGACATCTCCGACAATGAGCGCCATAAGCTCCTGCGCGACGCCGAAATGGCCCTGGTAGCGAGCTTCCAGCCCGCCTACCAGGATCTGATTGTGTACCTGGAAAACCTGCAGGAAAAAAGCACTCACGAAGCCAGCGTGCGCAAGCTGCCTGACGGCGAACGCTTCTACAAAAACCGTCTGGCCCGCAATACCACCACCGAGCTGAATGCCGACGAAATCCACGCCCTGGGGCTCGCGGAAGTTGAGCGCATTCACGCCGAAATGCGTGTCATCAAGGACAAGGTCGGCTTTGAGGGCACGCTGCAGGAATTTATGCAGTTTATGCGCAGCGACGACCAGTTCTATCTGCCCAATACAGATGAGGGCCGCGAGGAATATCTGGTACACGCCCGCTTTGTGCTCGAGGACATGGAAGATCGCCTCGATGCATTGTTTATTACCAAGCCCAAAGCCGAGCTCGAAGTAAAGCGCGTCGAGCCCTTCCGTGAGAAATCAGCCGGCAAGGCGTTCTACCAGATGCCTTCAGCCGACGGCTCGCGTCCGGGCAAGTACTACGCCAACCTGTACGACATGGCGCAAATGCCCACTTATCAGCTGGAGGCACTGGCCTACCACGAAGGTCTGCCCGGCCACCACATGCAAATTGCTATCAAGCAGGAACTGGGCGACCTCCCCAAGTTCCGTCGGTTTGGTGGCGTCACCGCCTACAGCGAAGGCTGGGGACTGTATTCAGAACTGCTGCCCAAGGAAATCGGCCTGTATCAGGACCCCTACTCCGACTTCGGCCGTCTGGCCATGGAACTGTGGCGTGCCGTGCGTTTGGTCGTAGATACCGGCATGCATGCCCAAGGCTGGAGCCGCGAAGCGTCCATCGAGTTCTATGTCAGCAACACGCCCAATGCGAAAGGCGATGCGGTCAAGATGGTTGAGCGACACGCCGTCATGCCTGGCCAGGCAACCGCCTACAAGATCGGCATGCTGAAGATTCTTGAGGAACGCAGTAAGGCCCAGCAGGCCCTGGCGAACGATTTCGACATTCGCGAATTCCATGAGGCGGTGCTGCGCAACGGTGCCGTACCCCTGAATGTGCTTGAAGAGCAGGTCGACGCCTACATCACCCGCAAGCGCGCCATTGCAGCCAGCCCTGAGGCCAAACCTGCCGGTTGAGCATGGCTCTGATCGCAGCGGTTTTGCTAGTCTCTACCTCCTGAAAACGGGAGGTAGGGACAATCATGGCCGCAGACTGGCATCGCAGCGAAGAGGACAAAATTCACAAGTCACGCTGCGTGCATAACTTCAGTCTGGTTAACGGTATTTGCAGTGGTTGTTTTCGCACCCCGGACGAATGCGACCGCTGGCACAATGCCGACATCGAGGAGCGCATAGCTATTTTGCAGCGCACCGCGCAGCGCCGCCGCGAAAGCCAGAGCAGCTAGCTGGCCGGTGCGCGGCGCAGCTTTTTCCCTCCCTCAACAACCGCAACCACCAGCGCACCGGCAATCATGCCTATCACCACGCCTGCCAGAGTCGGCGTAATGGCCGCCAATACCGGACCAAAACCCGCCGTAAGTTGTTCAACGGCAACCGCCAGCGGATGAATACCGTGGACGAGAATTCCACCACCCACCATAAACATCGCAACCGTACCGATCACGCCCAGCGCCTTCATCAACCAGGGTGCGAACTTGATCAGGCCCAGGCCAAACCAACGTTTGAAGCGCGCCCAGAGGCCCTCGCCTTCACTTTCATGCAGATACAATCCCGCGTCATCGAGTTTGACGATGCCGGCCACCAGGCCGTAAACGCCCACCGTCATAATGAAGGCAATCCCAATAAGCGTACCAATCTGGGTGGCGAGATCCGCCTCCGCCACGATGCCCAGGGTGAGTACGATTATTTCTGCCGAGAGAATAAAGTCAGTGCGCACGGCACCCTTGATCTTACTCCGCTCGAGCTCGACCAGATCGACGTCTGACTTGGCCACCTGTTCCAGCCTCGCAGCTTTTGCCTGTTCGTGATCATCGGTACTATGGAAGAACTTGTGAGCGATCTTCTCGAAGCCCTCAAAACACAGAAATAACCCACCGGCCATGAGTGCGGGGGTAATCAACCAGGGGGCCACGAAAGAGACCAGCAAGGCCAGTGGGACGAGAATCGACTTGTTCACGAGCGAGCCCTTGGCCACCGACCATACGACTGGCAGTTCCCGCTCGGCCCTGACACCGGTCACCTTCTCGGCATTCACCGCAAGATCGTCACCGAGTACACCAGCGGTCTTCTTGGCAGCCACTTTTGTCATCAGCGACACATCGTCCAATACCGCGGCAATGTCATCGATCAGCAACAGTAAGCTGAAACCTGCCATTGGGCTCTCCCGGTCAATTAAGGCCTCTTGAGTGTGCCTTTTTCGCGGTCAAAACACTAGTTGCGCTGATCTGATATGGGTACAATGCGCGCCTATTTTTTGACCAGTTCGGCCCTCATGACATCGATTGCTCCAGAACTTCTCTCCCCCGCAGGCACGCTGAAATCTATGCGTTTTGCGTTCGCCTATGGCGCCGACGCGGTGTACGCAGGGCAGCCCCGCTACAGCCTGCGCGTGCGCAACAATGAATTCAATAAACTGGAGAATCTCGCCGCTGCGGTAGAGGAAGCCCACGGCATGGGCAAGAAGTTCTATCTGGCGTCGAACATCTCACCCCATAACGACAAGGTCCGCTCTTACATTCGCGACCTGGAGCCAGTCATCGACATGGGACCCGACGCACTCATTATGTCCGACCCCGGCCTGATCATGCTGGTGAAAGAGCGCTGGCCAGACCAGGAGATTCACCTGTCCGTACAGGCCAATGCGGTCAACTGGGCGACGGTGAAGTTCTGGCACAAGCAGGGTATCAGCCGGGTCATTCTGTCCCGTGAACTGGGCCTGGACGAGATCGAGGACATTCGCCAACAGTGCCCGGAAATGGAGCTGGAGGTGTTTGTTCATGGCGCGCTGTGCATCGCCTATTCGGGCCGCTGCCTGCTCTCTGGCTACATGAGCCACCGCGACTCCAACCAGGGCGCTTGCACCAATTCATGCCGCTGGGAGTACAACACCCACGCAGCCACCGAAACGGATACCGGCGATATCATTGCCGTCGATGCCGCCGCCAACCAACACCATCCCGAAGCCAATGAGCCGGTGCTGCTCCAGGAGCGCAATCGCCCTGGCGAATATATGCCCGCCTACGAGGATGAGCATGGCACTTACATCATGAATTCCAAGGATCTGCGTGCGGTGCAACACGTTGAGCGGCTGGTAAACATGGGCATCCACTCGCTCAAGATCGAGGGGCGCACCAAGAGCCATTACTACGTGGCGCGCACTGCACAGGTCTATCGGACCGCCATCGACAATGCCATGGCAGGAAAGCCCTTCGACATGGGGCTGATGTCAGAGCTCGATCACCTGGCCAATCGCGGTTACACCGAGGGCTTCTATCGCCGGCATGTACCGAGTGAATACCAGAACTACGAAGTGGGTCATTCGGGGAATCCGAACCAGCAATTTGTTGGCGAAGCCCTGTCCTGTGACGGCGACACCATGACCGTGGATGTAAAAAACCACTTTGCGGTGGGCGACACCCTGGAACTGATCAGCCCTGCGGGGAATTACCAGTTCAAACTGGAGAACATTACCAACCGCAAGGGTGTAGACGTGGACGCTGCGCCAGGCTCAGGTCACGTTGTGCACATACCGCTGCCCGAAGGACACGGGATTGGCGAAGACGGCGGCCATGCGCTGTTGATGCGATACCGCTAAAGACCAGCCTTCTTGCGCCGGCGCTTGGCCGGCACTCGCATTCTCGAGCTTGGAAAACGCGGCAATTTGCCCGTTGAAAGATAACGGTGAATGCTCTCCTGGGAACGTATTCGCGCGCCCTTCTTCTTGCTGTCGGCAAAGGCATTGGACAGGTCTGCGTCCAGCACCCGCGCCTTGACGTTATCGTGCCACTGCTGATCGAGGATGCCCTGCATCATCTCCTGTGCGTCCTGATCGAAAATGGGTACCAGCGCCTCCACCCTGAAATCGAGGTTGCGCGTCATCAGGTCCGCAGAGCCAATCATATAGCGCGGATTACCGCGGTTGTAGAACACATAGACGCGTGGATGCTCCAGATACCGGTCGACGATACTAATGGCCTGAATGTTATCTGACAGCCCTTTCACACCCGGCAGCAGCGAACACATACCACGGACGATAAGATGCACCTGGACACCGGCTGCGCTGGCTTCGTACAGTTTTTTTACCAGCTCACGATCCACCAGGTTATTGCACTTTAGCGTCATCTCAGCGCGATAACCGGCGCGTGCGTTCTCGATTTCCTGATCAATCAGTGCCAACAATCCAGGTCGGCTGCTATGCGGCGAGACCAGAAGCAAACGATAGTCTGGCCTGCGATAGTTGTACTGCAGAAAATCGAAAATGTTATACACATCCTTACCGACATTCTGGTCGTAGGTCATCAGCGTGAAATCGGTATACACCCGCGCGGTTTTTTCGTTGAAGTTACCGGTACCGATATGTGAGTAATAACGTCGTGAGCCGCCCTCACGGCGCTCTATCAGAATCAGCTTGCTGTGCACTTTGAGGCCGGGAATACCAAAGATGACATTAATCCCGTTCTCGGTAAGCCGTTGCGCCCAGCTGATGTTCGCCTCTTCGTCAAACCTGGCAGCAAGTTCGACCACGGCCAGCACGCGCTTGCCATTGTCCACGGCGTTTACCAGGGCATCGATAACACGAGAATTCTTTGCGACCCGATACAGGCAAATTTTGATATCTGTAACATCTGGGTCAAGTGCTGCGGTCTTGAGAAAATCGACCACATAATCAAACGGGTGATAGGGGTAGTAGAGAAAAACATCCTTGTCGCGAATTGCGTCAAAAATACTGTTCTCACATTCCAGTCGCTCTACCCGAATCTGCGGCAAGGGTTTGTGCTCGAGATATTTCGGCCCCACATTGGGAAAACTCATGAAATCCTTGGAGTTGTGATATCGCCCGCCGGCAATGAGGCTGTCGTATTTGCCAAACCCAAAGCGGGTACACAAATGGTCGAGCAATCGCTGGGGAATGGTGCTGTCGTAAACCATGCGCACCGCGTCGGCCTTCTTGCGCTGTTTGAGACTTTTCGCCATCTTGTCGATCAGGCTCTGGGTAATACCTGTGTCGATTTCCAACTCGGCATCGCGGGAAAATTTGAAGCAATAGGCCTGCGCCTCATCGACGGGAATAACACCGCGAAACATCTGCGGCAGGCATGCCCGGATCACATTATCCAGGGCAATAAACACTTTGCCGCCCTTTCCCTTGCGCCTGGGAATTTCGACGAAGCGTTCAAGGCGATCAGTAGGGACTTCAACCACCGCGTAGTTGTAGCTGTCACCGGAGAGTATGTCGACAGCCAGGTAGATTGACTCATCATTCAAGGCAGGGATGGCGCGATCTTCGCGCAGCAATATGGGTTCCAACTCCGGTAGCACCCTCTCGGAGAAATAATCCTGCACATACTGCGCCTGCCCCTCATCGAGTTGGCGCTCGTTAATCAGGTAAATCTTGCGCCGCGCCAGCTCCTGCATAATCACGCTATAGATACGATCAAATTCTTGCTGCAGCTCCGCCACCCTGTCCAGGATGGCAACCAGCAAGTCCTTGAAGTATTGACGGTTGGATCCAGACGACACGGAGATCAGGCGACGCACCTCCGCGACCCGGACACGAAAGAACTCATCGCCGTTATTGGAAAAGATACCCAGATAGCGCAAACGCTCGATAATGGGCACACTTTCGTCTGCTGCCTCCTGCAGAACGCGCTCATTAAACGACAACCAGCTCAATTCGCGGGGGTAAAAGTGGTCACTTTCGCGCAGATCGGCTGCGCGGGTTTTGATCGGGTTTGCCATGGTGGTCCAGTCTAAGATCGACTCTTCGAATCTAGTACATTTTCGTTACGAGCGATAGCGCGGTTTGATGACAGACACTAGACAGATAGGTACAAAAAAAGAGCCCGGCTCGAGGCCGGGCTAAGGTAGGGATTCTACCTACAGGGGATATCTAGGTGCAGCCGCGCTGTTGCCATGTGCAAAGCCAGCCGCGAAATTTAAAAAGGGCCCGTTTATTCCTCGTTAACGCTGAGGCGGGCCAAGGTAGGGATCTCCAATACTATGGACGACCTAAGCAGCAGCCTGCTGGATGTCGTCCGGGTAGGCAGCGCCTACCGCGTCGAAACTGTAATCTTCCATGCCAAGCTCTTTGAGTACCGCTTCCACGTCGTCACCACTCTTGGCACTGATGCGCTTGTGAATGGTGTTGAGCAAACCGTGGCGATTCACCATCTGCCAGGTACCGGTGGCTCGGGTGCGCTTGCCTTTGCTGAAGCTCAGCGCTTCCTCGTAGGCGTAAATGGCGCGGACAGCAGCAAACTCGGCGTCGGTGTTTGTCTCGTGGCGCTCCGCTCGCAGATCTACCGCGCGACGGTGAGCCTGGGTGGCCAATTCCGGATGACCTCGACGTGCTGCGTTCTTGGCAAATACGTAGCAGAGTTCCGGCTCTTTAATGCGTTCTACTAATTCGTGCATGTCTTTTCTCCCTATCGTTAACGCGCTTATCTTGTCGCTGCGCCGTGTATGGGTTGTATATTAGGGAGTGAGGGCCAATTTCCACATGGCAGCACGCGACAAGCGCATGACCGCGCGCGCCATATGGCCGACACTGTGGGAACCAGAGCTAGATCAAGTCTGAAGAGCTTGCTGCAAGCACATGAATTAGATGAAAAAAGCCCGCGCGTCATATGACGGGCGGGCTAACAGCCGTATGTTTCGGGGCAGAAACATCGGCCAGGGGACGTGTTAGCACGTGCAGGGAGCAACGTGCTAAATAAAAAGTAGTCCGCTCTGACCAAATAGCAAATTATTCGCTCAAAAAATCATCAGTCAGGGTTTAAGAGCCAGGACATCGGTCTTGAGATGGCGCAAAACTTTCTCTGCGGTATTGCCAAGCAGCCGCGCCTTCACGCCTTTGCGACCGACGTTACCCATGATGACCAGCTGAGCGCGTGTGGCGGCCGCCTAGCTGGCGATGACCTTCTCGACCGGCCCCTTCTTCACCGTAAATTGCTTTTGGGGGATATCGAACTGCGCCGCCAGGGCCTTGATTTGACGCGCCATAGCTTTCTTGGCGTCGGCCACATAGGTGCCGGGATCAATCAGGTCGAGATCAGCCAGCAGCACCGGAATCTCAATCGCACTGACAATTTCAACCGTGGTATCCATGGCCGATGCCAGCTGCTTTGACCTGCGCAGGATTTCCTCATTGAGCTTTTTCTTGGCCGGGATCTTGGTATCCAGGTGCAGCGCCGCAAGCACCGGCTTGGTGCGCGACCACTTTTTCTCCGCCAGAATCAGCACCGGCACCGAACATTCACGCAGAAGCTGCCAGTCAGTGGAAGTGTGAGCAATGGTCTCGAGACGTCGCCCGGTTTTAATCATCATGTCGTAACGGCTGCCTTCACAACGTGCAGCGACCCAGCTCGCGACATCTTTCTCCCAGACCACACGCAGCTTTACTTTTTGCCCATCGGCAACACGCTTGTCGATTTCGGTCTGAACTTCTTCGCGACGGTTTTCAATCAACTGCGCCTTGATTTTGGCCCGCTCTGCCGTTGCCAGTTGCAAGGCTTTGAGGGGCGCATATACAAATGCGACCACTTCGCTGTTCATACCCGTGCGTGCAGCGATATTCAGGCCGCGTGAAGTAGCAATGCCTTTACGTTCGAGGTCGGCGACGATCAGAAGTTTTGCCATCGAATAATCTCATTGTTGTTTTGCCTGAGAGATTATGGGGCTTTGGGGCCTGGTGAACAGTGGCTCAGATCAATAAAGCAATAATTATCGCGGCGTCTGCAGAACCCAAAAGAAGGCAGCTGCAGACCAGGTTAGCGAGGTTAGGAAGAGATCACGGGATACCAACTATCATCGACCCGATAGACGAGACCGTCGTGCTGTAAATCGACCAGCACCCGCTCGACGACACTCGCGTGATAGGTTTCAGCGCCATTGGGCGTCCACTGGGCGAGGAAAGCGGCAATATCGCTAGTGGTAGCACCCGCCGCATACGTAAAGCGCACCGCCATGTACACCGTGGCTTTCATCATGCTCATGACTTTGTCGGTTATTACAACAATCGGATTCATGCCAACCTCCTGTTTGTTGACATGAACACGATGCGTCGCCGAACGCACGCAGAGCATGGCCCGCCACGCCAATAGCATGGCGAGCCGCGTCATTAAGCGCGCGGCTGTACTGAGGCTCTGAAGTCGGCGGGGGCCGTGCCTGTCCAGCGCTTGAATGCGCGCGAGAACGTGCTTGGCTCTGAAAAGCCCAACAGGTAAGCCGTCTCAACAACCGAACGATTGGGCGTGCTGAGATATTTCTGGGCCAGCTGCAGACGCGTGTCCTGCAGCAGATCCATGAAGCTGGTGCCCTCTTCCTTCAACTTGCGCTGTAGCGTTCGATTACTCACGTGCATAGCATCGGCAATCTGCTGCTGGCTTGGCGGCCCATCGGGAAGGTGCTGTACGATTTTGTCGACCACGTCGCGCGACATAGAATGGGCCAGAAAACCATCGAGATAAGCCTGGGCCTGCTCATCGTTCACCCGGGCCAATGCGGGATCTCCCGTCACCAGAGGCTCGAGTATGTCTGACTTGTACCAGGCTACGCTGGTGTGCGGCGCATCGAACTCTACATGCGTGCTCAGTAACGACTCCCAGCGTTCAGGATTGGCGGGGCGCGGACGCTCCAACTGCACCGAGGCAGGCGGAATAAAATCGCCCAGCGAAAGATGACACATGCGCGCTACGATACCGACACCAAAGTCGCGCACCGCAGGATGATAATTATCGCTGAGCGGAATGGGGCCAAACTCCAGGCGAATATAGTCACCGTCTTCGGAGAGCTTCATATTGGATGCGGTCGTGAGCAACTTGCCGAAGCGCACCAACCTCTTGAGCCCGTCGAGAATCGAATCACTGGCGAGCCAGGCCAGACCAAGACCGTGAAGTACCTGCGCCTGCAACTGCTCGGCAGCCACCAGGCCAAAGGCCTCATCTTCACTCTCTTCAACACAGGCCGCTAATAGCGCATTGAATTCTCGCTGGGGGATACGCCAGTCAGGGTTGGCCAGCTTGGCGCTATCCAGACCCACGCGCTCCATCACCTCCAATGGCGACATACCAATGCGCCGCATCGCCTGCGCCAGCGGCAGCACCATGCTGCCTAAAACAGAGTGTTGTAATGTTGAGTCCTGCTCCATGCGCCCTCCCCTGTGAGCTCTATGCAGACTAATAGAAACCTTGCCTGGGCCCAAGGGGGCATTATACTGTATTTATATACAGCATAGGTGAGCCATGTCGCCCAAACCACGCATCATCGCCAGCCAGAAGAGCGTCCTGTCAGGTCGCGGCGCTGCCAGCAATCACCCGCCTCGCTTCCAGCGGCTGACGACACTGTGGGAGGATGGCATTGAGGGCCCCAGCCCGGTCACCGAATGCCGCGCAGTCCAGGCCAGCTCGATTATCTCGCGCAACACTTCGCCTGATATTCCGTTCGAGCAATCGATCAATCCGTACCAGGGCTGCGAGCATGGCTGCACCTATTGCTACGCCCGGCCCACACACGCCTACCACGATCTCTCGCCGGGGCTCGATTTTGAAACGCGCCTGATTTACAAACAAAACGCGGCAGAAGTTCTGAACAATGAACTGGCCAAGCCGGGTTATCATTGCCGGGGCATTACCCTGGGGGCCAACACCGATCCCTACCAACCGGTGGAGAAACAGCTAAGTATCACCCGTGACATCCTGCAGGTACTGTGGGAGACGAGCCACCCTGTCAGCATTATTACCAAAGGCGCCCTGGTTACTCGAGACATCGACATTCTGGCGCCAATGGCCGCAGAAGGTCTTGCCTCAGTAGCAGTGAGCATTACCACACTCGATGACGATCTCAAGCGCACTTTGGAACCGCGCGCTGCCTCTGGCCACGCGCGGCTGCGCACAATCGCATCACTGAGCGAAGCTGGCATACCGGTGACGCTGCTGGCCAGCCCGATGATCCCTGGACTCAACGACGCAGAAATGGAACGCATTGTTGCCGCCAGCGCAGAGGCAGGTGCTTCCAGCGCGGCCTATATGCTGTTGCGACTCCCGTTGGAAGTCAGGGATTTGTTCTACGAATGGCTCCATGAACACTACCCCCTGAAAGCGGCGCGCATCATTTCACTCCTGCGGCAATGTCGCAGCGGCAAGGATTACGACAGCCGCTTCGGCCACCGTATGCGCGGCCAGGGGACCTACGCGGACCTGTTGTCGCAGCGCTTCAGAATCGCCTGCAAAAAAGCAGGCTTACGGGACGGAGAACGCTACCGCGGCAGAACAGATTTGTTCACACCACCACAGAAAAAAGGGCGCAATTGCGCCCAGATAGATATGTTCAGCTAAAAACGCTACAGGTTGGAAAACTCGCGGTTGAGTTTGAATTTGCGCGACGTCACATAGGACTCCATGTCTTCGACGCGGCGCAAGGCGGCGTCGAGCCGTTCCCTGGCGCGATTCAATCGTACACTGCTGGATTCAGAGTAACGAAACACTTTGCGCGGCCGGTAATCGTGGTAGCGCTCATCATATTCCATCTCCACCTCGACCTCGTCATAGTCAGGCTCTTGCCAGCTATAGCTGTCATTGCTGCGTCGGGTTGGCCGCGGTGAAAGCAACACCCAGGCGGCCAGATATATCCACAGTGCCAGCGTACCCGTGAAGATGAATCCCCCGATCCAGATCATCCGCATCACCCAGTGGGCGATATCCCAGTGATCCGCTAGCCCCGCACAAACACCGGCGACTTTGCCGTCGCGGGTATTGCGGTACAGGCCCATGCCCCAGCCGCCGCGCTTGTTACTGTAAAACTTCCTGGCGTGATGGCCGCGGCCTCCACGTCGATCATCGTATCTACGACTCATGAGTTTACCTCCCGGTGCTGCTCTTGACCGCTCGGCTGCCGCCAACCGCCGTGGTCGGCGTCCAGCAGGCGTTCGAGGGTCTCGATGCGTTCCGTTAACTTGTCCACTGTCTCCAGCATCTGTTCAACTGTTTCCCTGTCCTCTGCGGACAATCCCTTCGCCGACCGATTAACACTGCGGTAGTGCATGCTGATCCAGACGGGCGCCACGATCACCATAAATAAGATGGTGGGGACGAACATGAATTGCCAAAATTCCATTAATCATTTCCTTGGGCCGGGCTTCATACGCCCATGCTGCCATTGTTAGGATGTCGAGCCAAATCCGCGGTGGCGATTAGTCCTTGCTGCTGCCACCGATTTCGGACTTCAGACGGCTCAGCTCGTCGTTAATGCGGTCGTCTTCGGCCAGCGCATCAATCTCGGCGGCCAGGTCCGGGGGCACATCGCGGCCAATGTCCATCGACTCGAGCTGGCTCTCGAGGTTGTCCATGCGACGCTCGAAGCCTTCGAAGCGGGCGAAAGCGCTGTCGAGTGCATCGCGATGCATCTGGCGCTTCACCTTGATGCGAGACTCCACAGTTTTGGTGCGCATGGCCAGGGCTTTCTGCTTGGCCTTGGCATCAGACAATTTCTGCTGCAGCTGCGCCACTTCCTCATTCAATTGATCGATGTGCTCGTCAGTGGCTTTCAGCTCGGCCTCAACAGTGGCTACTTCGTCTTCGATGGCGTGCTTCTCCTGCAGTGCTGCACGGGCAAGGTCTTCACGCCCCTTGCTGATGGCCAGCTTGGCCTTCTCTTCCCAGCTGGCGGCCTCTGCCTGAACCTGCTCGAGACGGCGTGCTGCGGCCTTGCGATCTGCCAGCACCCGGGCCGAGGAAGACCGAACCTCGACCAGCGTATCCTCCATCTCCTGGATAATCAGGCGGATCATCTTTTCCGGATCCTCCGCCTGGTCCAACAGCGAGTTCAGGTTGGAATTAATAATGTCTGTCATACGGGAAAAAATGCCCATTGCTACGTCTCCTGCTTAAGTAATTCTCAGCCCTTTGCCTGCGACTTCGTCGTTGGCTGGGCAATCCAATAAATCAGTTCAATCACCGCCAGCACCTGAAGAAAGCTCCACAAGGCTGCCGCGGTTCCGGCGAAAGCAGCCGTCATGCCACACAGCACTGCCAGTGCGGTATAGATCACAAACCTTTCACCCCATTTGTTCATTTGCCTGTTCCCTACGTTAAATGGCGATTTTTTGTATTACGGAGCAGGTATTACAGAATCCGTGCCAGAATTCGTATCTCTCTGTTTTTATTGAATTTAATATATTTAGCGATCATTCCAACACTCTAAATAAGGCTATTTTGACCTTTTTATAGGGTTCTATTTACCTATTTATTGGGTATATTTAACCTATGCAAAGACCTCAGGAAAGTATGATTGGCAATTCAGCAGCCCTCGCGGCCGCCCTGGACCGCGTATCGGTACTCGCACCAATCAATCGGCCGGTGCTGGTCATCGGCGAGCGCGGCACCGGTAAAGAGCTGGCTGCAGACCGCTTGCACTTCCTATCCACCCGCTGGGACGCCCCGCTGCTAAAAACCAACTGCGCAGCCATCGCTGATGCGCTGCTGGAGTCCGAACTGTTTGGACATGAACCCGGCGCCTTTACCGGTGCCACCAAAACCCACCGGGGCCGCTTTGAACGCACCGACGGCGGCACCCTTTTTCTCGATGAACTGGGTACCATGTCACTGCGCCTGCAGGAAAAGCTCCTGCGCCTGGTGGAGTACGGTGAGTTTGAGCGCCTCGGTGGCCAGCAAACCCTGCGGGTCGACGTTCGCGTTGTCGCGGCTACCAATGCCGACCTTCCTGCCATGGCCGAGCGAGGGGAGTTTCGGGCAGACCTGCTGGACCGACTGAGCTTCGACGTCGTGCACCTGCCCGCCCTGCGCCATCGCCGCGAGGACATTGCGGAACTGGCAGAGCATTTTGCTTTTGGTATGAGTGCCGAGCTGGGCTGGGAGCTTTTTCCCGGTTTTTCCGAAGCGGCCATGCAGCAACTACTGGCGCACCAATGGCCAGGCAACGTGCGCGAACTCAAGAACGTCGTTGAACGCTCACTATACCGCTGGGGCAATCCCGACGAAGCCATCGGCGAAGTCGTGATTGACCCCTTCCGGTCGCCCTATCAGAACGCGGATTCGGAGACACCTGAAGCAACCGCGCCCGCAACATCAAGTGAAGACGATCAGGACTTTAGCGCACGCATGGATGCTATCGAACGCGACCTCCTAACCAAAGCGCTTGCAGACAACGAGGGCAATCAACGCCGCACAGCCGAGGCGCTGGGCCTGAGCTACGACCAACTGCGCGGCATGGTGCGCAAGCACAAACTGGGTGGCACACGGCGGAGAAGCCGCTAGGATACACACACCAACCCAAGGACATGCCATGAACGCCTACTCTCTCGCCGTGCTCAGTGCCGGGACGTTTTTTCTCACTGCCCTGCTCTGTGGCGTCTGGAAGTATGTGCAGATGGTCGACAGTGAAACGGGGCAGGCTCACTTCTATGTCGACACAGCGCACCGCGCTTCGCTCATGTATGCGTTTGCCTGCGTCCTGATCGCCGCATTCGTCAATATCAGCCAGCTTGGCGCCACCCTCGAACTGGTGGCGACGGCGTTACTGGTGATCTATTTTGGCATCGCCATTCTCACGTACATTCTGCAGGGTTTTAAAGCCGAAACTGACAATCAGGTGCATCGCGCATCAGGCGCAGTACGTGTGTTTATGTGGACATTGATTGGCGCTGAGATCGGCGGCTTTCTGATCCTCTTCTATGGTGTGATCACCGCCCTGCTCTAGCGACGATTATAGATTACCTGCAGCTACTTGAAGACCTGTTTGTCGCCATCCCACGCCAGGGACCCGGCAGCCCGGAAGTGCTCAATCGTGCACTTGCACTGTGTGACTTCGACCCTGAACAAGCGCTGCAGGTAGCCGATATTGGCTGCGGCACCGGCACATCCACTCTGGCGCTGGCACGGGCACTGAATGCAGACATTACCGCCGTGGACTTCCTACCGCGATTTCTGGCCCGACTGGAGTTGCATGCCCAAGAGGCCGGACTGGAGAAACGCATACAAACCGTATGTGGCTCCATGGACGCGCTGCCCTTTGCCGACAACAGCCTCAACCTGATCTTTTCTAAGGGCGCAATTTACGACATCGGCTTTGCCAGCGGCGTTAACAACTGGCGACGCTTCCTCAAACCCGGCGGCTTATTGGTCGTATCAGAAATTACCTGGTGTCATGCCAATCCACCGGCGACACTGCGCGAGCACTTGGAGCAGGCCTATCCCGAGGTTGGCACCGCAAGCAGCAAAATTCAGGTATTGGAAAATGCCGGCTACAGCCCTATTGCACACTTTCTGCTTCCGCAAACGGCATGGACAGAGCACTATTACGCGCCTCTCGCTGAGCAGTTTGCGCCATTTCTGGCGCGTCACCCGGGCAATGAAGACGCGCAGAGCATCGTCGCTGACAATCAGGCGGAGATCGCCATGCACAACGAATACAGTACCGATTTCACCTATGGCATGTATATCGCTCGCAAACTCTAGCCTCGCACATCTATCGCTAGGGCTCAGCGAACGGTGGAGAAACCCTCGTCCCAAGCATAGGCGCGATAACAGGATTTCAGGCCTGCACCACATTCAGAGGGGTGAATTCGCAACAGCAAGACCGGCACCGACTGCGTGTCCACCAATTGCCAACCCCGGGCTAGAANCCGATAAACCGTGTTGTCCACCACCACCCACAAAGTGGTACCGCCGGTACCACCCCACATAGACGCGGCGGAGGTACAGGAGAAGTGCAAGGCATCGATGAAGGTCGCTTCATCATCTCCCAGCGCAAAGCGCTGCACCGCCTTCTCCCCGACACTGAACTGCCCCTGTTGAAAGCCGATACAGTCGGCCGCCGCACTCTCGAGCACAGTATCGGGCGTACCGTCGTACTCCACCTGCGCTATCGCATTTGCCGCAAAGCATACAGTGGCGGCTAATGAATAAATCCAACGTTTCATAGAGTCATGTCCTCATAGGGTGATTCGAGATCAAGGCTGACCTCGTATCCACCCACCACGATGCGGGAGCCATCCAGTTCAACATCACCATCCTGCAACACCCCGTGATCGAAACGATATACGGGATCAATGGTGCCGTTCGTCATACCCGCATCATAGCCCTGCTGGGTTTCACGCACCACCTCGTTAGCCGCCTCGTAGGCCTGCCATTGCGCCTTGGAATAGCGGGCCTTGAGCATATTGCGAACGGTGCTGGGACTGAGCATGGTCGCCGAGGCGTTGTTACCGCCGAAGCCTTTGGAGTTGATCACTGCATAGGCCGCCTCGGAAGCGTCGAACTCGCGATGCGCCCGACTGAAAACGAGATGGTCCTGCGCAACATCGTCGGCAATGCCATCAATGGTGTTAATGCCCGGGATAATGCCGTGATGCCACATGCCGAGTGTCGATGTGACCTGGTCACCGGAGGCGGCGCCGAGAGAGTGGCCCAGGTAACTCTTAAGAGCCGCAACAGGCCATTGCTCAATGCCAAAGGCCTCAGCTACGCGCGAGAGAATTTCAGACTCACTGGTGCGGTTCTGCGGCGTGCCGGTGCCGTGAGCCTGCACAATGCCGCCGGTGCGTAGTGCGTTCTCACCGACAATTGCCCGGGCCGCAGCCGTCGCTTTTGCCATGGTAATGTAGTTACCCACACCAGGGCCGGAGATCGACTTCTTGTAGCCATCCGCGTTGACGAAGACATCGGTGGCGGCACCGAACACAGTGGCACCCAACTCCATTGCCAGCTCATCGTCGAACAGCACAATCATCTGCGCAGATTCGGCAATGGTAAAGCCACAGTTTTCAGCAAACGGCCGACACGCGCGGCGATGATCGGGAGCGGCGTCCGAAGCCAGACCATCCAGCGCGCGCAGTTCTTTGTCCGTCGCCAGCGCGCCCATCGCGGCATAGCCTTCCATCACCTCGGCATTAATCGGTGCTTCGGCAGAACCAATAAATGCCACTCGCGCGCGACCGGCGCGAATATCGGCAATCCCCATACGCATGTTGTACAGGAATGACGCACAGGCGCCGAGGGTCGCCCCGGTGGCACCCATGGTGCCGAGGATATAGGCATTAATAAAATCCGAGGGCATTTCGGCGAGGCTTAAGGGGCAGTATTTGGAGGTGACGCGTTTACCATTGTAGCGGGCTTTGAGCATACCGCCGGCGCCGGCACTGTCGAGCTGCCCCATGGCACTGCCAGCATACACGCTGATCTGGTCAGCGGGCACCTTGCGCTGCAAATCCTCCCAGTTGAGGCCGAGGTTACCTAGCGCGTCAGAGGCTGCGCACACGGTCATCTGCAGGCCACGGGGATGGCTGCGCGAGGGGTACAGCGTTCCCGGCTCATAGCCCGTGGGCAACTGGCCGGCCGCCTTTACCTCAAAATCCCGCGCGGTGGGCAATAGGAATTCCTGGTGACCGCGGATATTCACATTCACGTGAGTGACAGACGTGGGCGTTACTTTCCAGCTGGGCGGAATGGCGTCGGGCAGATGGCGGGTTTCAATATCGAAGTTCACCGGATGACCGTTGCTCTCGGTGGGAAACCGCTGGTTCCACAACACGGCATCAACGTCGAAATGCTGGCCCTCGATCTTGCGGATGAGGGTGTGATCGAGAATGTACTGTTCATTGCCCGCAGCACCGTCCAGGGCCATCATACTGGCCAGCGAGGCCAGCGTGCCCTGTTGAGTCTGCTCTGGCAGGGCTTCATAAGCCATGCGAGCGACGCCGTGATGTCCGGATGCTCTCCCAGCACCATTGATACCACCAAAGCTGACAATCACGGGCAACCGCTGTTTCGACATTCCTGTTATTCCTCTCTACTGCGATGAGTTGTTATCGGACAGTGTAGGGAGCACACAGACTAGCAGATATCGCATATCTGCCACATAATATGTGCTTTCGGCACACAGAAGACGCTCATGTATCGTATTGCCGCACTGCTATACCCACAGGCCCTGGCTACCAGTATCACCCTGCCCCTGGAAATTTTGCAGGCCGCTGCGCAACTGGCCCGGGTGGAATCCAGGCAATCTTTCGCGGTAACTTCGGTACTGGCCGCACCCGACCTGCGCCCGGTGTCACTGCTAGGCGGACTGACCCTGGCGCCGGACATTCGCTATGATGAGCTGAGCGACCTGGACCTGCTCATCATTCCGGCGATCTGGCGCAACCCGCAACCCATTGTGGCCGCCGCCCGCCCATGGCTACCGCAGTTGCGCGACCTGGCCCAGGCCGGCACCCGTCTGTGTGCCGTTGGCACCGGCGCCTGCATGCTGGCCGAAGCGGGTTTGCTCGACGGCCGCCCGGCCACCACACACTGGAACTACCGCCAGGAGTTCGCCCGCCGCTATCCCAAGGTGGCGTTCAAGAGCCGCCACCTGATCACGCAAAGCGACAATATCTTCTGCGTGGGCAGCGTGAACTCCATCGCCGACCTGGCCGTCCACCTGATTGAACAGTGGTACGGTGAAGGCATTGCCCGGGCGGTGGAAAGCCAGTTCTCACCAGAGATCCGCCGTCCGTTTCGCGCTGCGGCATATCAGACCGGCTCAGACAGCAGTCACCACGACGAACTGGTGGCCGAGGCCCAGGACATGATTCGCAGCCAGCTGAGCAATCCGCCAAGGCTTGCCGACATCGCCGCGCAACTGGGCATCAGCGAGCGCAGCCTCAACCGGCGTTTTCATCAGGCCAGCGGCAGCAGCCCCCGGGAGTGGGTTCAGAACCTGCGTATCAGCCGTGCCCGTGAACTCCTCAGACACAGCAACCTGCCGGCTAACGAGGTGGCTTGGCAAGTCGGTATCAACGACGCCAGCCACTTTGGAGCACTGTTCAAACGCAGGGTAGGCATGACCCCGGCAAAGTACCGCGAGGCCGTACGGGGCAAGCTTTTCACCCCGGGTGTGCCTTGAGTAAAACGGGCGCTTGTGGCTAAATTAGCGCCCTTTTCCCAGCCATCCCGGCCCAGCGCCAATGGATCCAGATATGTCTGAAGAAACAGTAGTCATCGTCGACGGTGCCCGCACGCCCATGGGCGGCCTACAGGGCAGCCTCAGCAGCGTACCCGCGCCCGAACTGGCCAGCACCGCCGTGCGCGCTGCCCTCGCCAAAAGCGGCATTGGCGGCGACGCGGTAGATGAGGTGTTCATGGGCTGCGTACTGCCCGCTGGGCTCAAGCAGTGCCCTGCCCGTCAGGCAGCAATTGGCGCAGACATTCCAGTATCGGCCGGCGCCGTGACCGTGAACAAGGCCTGCGGCAGCGGCATGCAGGCCGCTATCTTCGGCTACGACAGTATTCTGGCCGGCACCAACAGCGTGGTGGTTGCTGGCGGCATGGAGAGCATGTCGAATGCACCGCACATGTTGCCCACCGGCAGCCGCGGCGGCCTGCGCACCGGCCATACCCAGCTGTTCGACCATATGTTTCTCGACGGCCTCGAAGACGCTTATACCGGACGTGCCATGGGTAGCTTTGCCCAGGAGACTGCCGATGAACGCGGCATCACCCGAGAGCAAATGGATGCCTTCGCCGTGGAATCCCTCAGCCGCGCCAAGGCGGCTATTGACGACGGTTCCCTCAAAGCAGAAATCGCACCGGTGACGGTACAGTCCCGCCGCGGCGAAACCGTGGTGGAAGACGACGAGCAACCGCACAAGGCGGCTGTCGACAAGATCCCCAACCTGCGTCCCGCCTTTGCCAAAGACGGCACCATCACTGCGGCCAACGCCAGCTCTATTTCCGATGGCGCCAGCGCCTTGGTAATGATGTCTGCAGCTGTCGCCGGGGAGCGTGGCCTCCAGCCCCTGGCCCGAATGGTCGCCCATGCACGCCACAGCCAGGCACCCGGTGAATTTACCATTGCACCCATCGGCGCTATCCAGAAGCTGCTGCAAAAAACGGGTTGGTCCGTCGAAGATGTAGATCTCTTTGAGATCAACGAGGCGTTTGCCATGGTCACCATGCTCGCCATGGAAGACCTAGGTCTGGATCACGCCAAGGTCAACATCCACGGCGGTGCCTGCGCCCAGGGCCACCCCATTGGCTCAACCGGTGCGCGCATTCTGGTGAGCCTGATGTACGCTCTGAAAAAACTCGGCAAAAAACGCGGCGTTGCCGCTCTGTGTATTGGCGGCGGCGAAGCTACCGCTGTCGCCATTGAATTGATTGAGGAATAAGCATGGCCCTTTCCAGCGTACCTGACATTCTGGACGACATCCGCGCCGGCAAGATGGTCATCCTGATGGATGACGAAGATCGCGAAAATGAAGGCGACCTGATTATCGCCGCCGAGGCAGCAACCCCGGAGATGATTACGTTCTTCTCCAGCGAAGCCTGTGGACTCATCTGCATGCCGATTACCGAAGAACGCGCGCGTCAGCTGCAACTGCCACTCATGGTGCGGGACAATCGCTCCCAGCACGAAACCAACTTCACGGTATCCATCGACGCGGCCGAGAAAAAAGGCCCCGGCATCAGTTCCGTGCAACGTGCGCACACCGCCCTGACAGCAGTAGCTCCCGGTGCCAAGCCCATGGACATTATCCAACCCGGGCATATCTTCCCGCTGGTCGCCAAGCCAGGCGGTGTACTGCGCCGTGCGGGCCACACCGAAGCCGGTGTAGACCTCGCCCGCATGGCAGGCTTCGAGCCCGCTGCACTGATTGTCGAAATCATGAACGAAGACGGCACCATGGCCCGCCGCCCGGAACTTGAGGTATTCGCCGAGAAACACGGCCTGAAAATGGGCACGATTGCCGACCTCATCGAATACCGCGCCCTGCACGAGCAGTCTATCGAGCTGCGTAACACCAAAACCATCACGACAGAGTTTGGCGAATTCGAGCTGCACACCTTCCTCGACCTGATCGACGACACCGTGCACTACGCCCTCACCTGCGGAGAGATCAGCGAAGACGCCGAGGTGCCGGTGCGGGTACAAACGGTGAACACCCTGCGTGACGTACTCGGCACCACCATCGCCGACAGCAGGCCCGGGTGGTCTTACCGTCGAGCTATGGCGCATGTGGCTAAAGCCGGCTGCGGTGTTGTAGTTCTCATTGGCCAGGAACAGAACCCCGAGCAGGCACTGGCTGAGGTTGTGCAGTTCCCGGAGCCGCCCAGCGTAACCGGCCCTGCCGATACCAGCGGCCAGCAGAACTATCGCGTCATCGGTACCGGCTCACAAATCCTCAAGCGCCTGGGTGTCGGCAAAATGAAACTGCTGTCGGCCCCGGTGCATTTTAACGCCCTCTCCGGCTTTAACCTTGAGGTTACCGACTTCGTTGAGCCCGAATAATTTGCGGCGACGGGAAAGGCGCTCTATCGGCACCTTTATCTAATGCTGCAAACAGCTACAAAAAAGGCCTACTGACACTCAGTAGGCCTTTTTTGTGAGGATCCAAACCAGTCTGTGAAACGTGCATCTTCATCACGTAGCTACAGCCGCTGAATTTTGAGAGAGAAACTCAGACAATATCGGGGCGCTAATCAGTCGTAGGTACTTCAGGCAAGCAACCGTACTTTATCGGCAATGGATTTTGGGCGCCTAATGCCGAACCTGGCGAGGACACCTTGGTTCATATTCTCATCGAGCCACTGCAGTGCAAAGTCTGGAATACTCAAAAGGTCTCGTTCATCCCTTATCCCGTAATCATCATCAGCTTCAATATCTTCGCAGATAGAAAATCCTGCCCTTTCCTCGAACGCCCGGATACCGCTTTCTTTAGCCGTGCTGAGTTCTTGAAACAGTGAGCTATGAAATTTCAGCGGATTTCCAGTCAATTCAGATAAACGTGCCACTACTGCCAGATCTTCTTGCTGCGGGTGTGGGTATTGTTTTTTGTACGCGTAAAGCAATTGCACAGCCGGCAGGGACAGGCTGGTATTATCTCTACCAGCATTTTCATAGCTAAACTTCTCCCCGACTTCGCCCATGAAATGTTGGACCACATCGCCATCGGGAAAATCGTCACGCTGGTATCGGTATACACGTACTCTTTCTTCGCCAAAGACTTTATCCAGCATCCGCACACGACCGGCATAACCAAGTGGATAACGGTCGGTCAATCGAGTCATCCGCCTTTTGAGTCGCTCTTGAAAAGCACTCTCTAGACGCGATTTCATGGGTCTGAAATAGACTAGAACATCAATCTCAGAAAAGTGTTCTCGGAAGTATCCATGCACGTGTGCAAGTTCTGGTTTCATTAACGTAGAGAGACTCTGCAGACAAAATTGCATCTCTTCCATTTAGCTTGGCAAGCTGATCAGAGAGCTCTTTTTTTGCCAGCTGCTGAATTTCATCCAGCTTTCGATCTGACAAATTGTCATGCTTATACATGGGGAGCGCCCCAAGATCGTGCGAAAATGCACCGAGCATCCAAAGCGACGAGTTAGGTATTTTTCTGTGGAGGTATTCTGCCGAAAGAGCGCCTTGGTTTCGGTGCAAATAATTTTGAATTGCTGACGTTCCGGTTTTATGAGTTCCTACGTGAAGAGCGAGCCTGTTTCCTGGCAATTTCTACATTCCTGTATATCGATTCTGTAATGGAGATCCGCTTAATAAAAAGGCAGAAAGTGTAGACAAAGGTATCACAGATGCATGGTGCTCGTCCCAGCGGGAAGCCGGGCATGCTACCTGATTGAAATAGATGAACCAGCAATGTCTCGGCTTGGAAAGAGATAATCACATTCTCTAGATTACCTCGCTACCGCGCCCAGCCCCGCCGGCCAACAGAACTACCGCGTCATCGGCACGGGTTCCCAAATCCTCAAGAGCCTGGGTGTCGGCAAAATGAAACTGCTGTCGGCCCCGGTGCATTTTAACGCCCTCTCCGGCTTTAACCTTGAGGTTACCGAGACCTGTGCCGCGTCCGATCAAAGGTCGCTAGAAGGCAGGAATTAGGCGATAGACGAAATCCAACAATATTCCTTTGATATTGTTGCCTCAATCTTATGCTCGCCTGACCTTCAGAGATACCCTTAACAGACTTGACGGATCGCCAAACAGTGAATTTTTGATTACTGCGATAATTTCAAGACTGGGCGGCAAACTGAACAGCATGTCATAACTTACCCTCTGTCATTTTCTCGTCAACGGGCTCGCTCGCGAAAACGCTTCCTGAATCAAATCCAGGTCGCATAAGTCGTTCACGCCGTCTTGGCCGTCTCCTGCTCGACCCGGGCAGCCTCAGAGAATGAACGCTTCTGCCGAGTTCGAAAAACCCGCTCTGTGCTGAGTGATAAATATGCTGCCCACGAGCGGCCATTGTAATAATGTCGTTGGGGCGATTACATGTAGAGCTATCAGAGCATCACCGCTATTCATATGGTGGCGCAACCGCCGACAGTTCCAAGGCTAGCTGAGCATGGTCATGAGAGAGTTCCTTCATTGCTGAAATGTCTTCTTTCGTGACTGCATCGCCCGGCAAATCAAAGCCAATCTAGATTTCACATCTCTTCACGAAGTGGCGCTACCGTAGCATCGTCTGGACAAGTGAGACGAAATCTGCCTGGCCGGTTGAATTGGTACGAGCATACACCTCACGCGCGTGTGACTTTACTGTGTCGCGACTTACACAAAGAACGTCCGCAACTTCGTTATACGTGACTCCTAATGCAAGAACTTTCGCGACACGTGCTTGAGATTTGGTGAGGCCAAACACTTGTGTTAGCTGTTCCTCCGCAGGAACGTTACGATCACTCAGGTTCCTGGCCAGCACTAAAGCCCTCGAAGAAAACTCTCCATTGCTAGCCGCGCGCATCTCCGGCGGCTGGTAGCTCTTGACTTGTACCTGGACAACCCCACCTTGACGGTTTCTGAGTAAAGTAGTTTGGAGCACTGACTTGCTCGAAGATGACGTCACTTTGTGAACCATTTCGGCAATCACATTCTCTAGCTGCGCCTTTGCAAGAATCTTCTTCCCACGTTCAAGCTGTTGGGTAAACTGACCCAACAGGCTAAGAGCTTTGGAATTAGCGTAATCTACCGAACAGTTAGAGTCGCAGATCAAAAGACCAATGTCCTGGTCAGAAAGCGCCTGAGAAGACATGTCACGTTGCTCAATGCACTTGTAAAGATGTTGATAAAGTTTCATCGCGCGCCCAAGATGGCGCAAAGTGTACTCCAGTAGCAGATGCTGATCTCGACTGTGTTCTCGGACTGAAGACTTCGAGTTTACGGCCAACACCCCTGCTGTAGTTTCCTCAAGTAAGAAAAATCCAACACTGGTAACTGGCAAGTCAAACTGATGCCAGAAATTTTGATAAAACTCCGTTTCCAAAAGTTCATCATGACTCACCAATTCAATGCCATCATAGATGACCCCGGGAGGCCGGATCAGTGCGGCATTAAACCACGGGTCCAACACGTTATACGTTTCGATATATTGGGTTTGTTGATCGTCTGTAAGCGCAGTCGACACACGTACGGAGCTCACTTGCTCGACGAGATCGATATAACCAAGGTTAACGGACCCAACATTTAGAATTTCTTGCAGGTCCTCGCAAACCGCTTTCCATGCAGGCGGGTTGGCTGCTGCTTCGTAAAAGCTTTCCGTAAGCCGAACAAGTTCAGCATCGGATACTAGCGGTGAAATTGTCGAATTCTTACCTTCCATGTGCAAAAAATTCTTTAACCAAACCGTCGTATAAAACTAGCACGACTTGTTTGTACATTCTAGCCAGCGAGCGGTCACCAGAAAGTCGCAACTATCAAACTGGCTTGTGGGGGCACCATTTTGGTGCTTTTACCATGTGCGAATTTCACCCTATAGGGTGATGCTCTACGACAAAGCCTGATCCAACCTTTTGGTGCGTTTCCCGGAAAAGGTGTAAAGAACCATGCCGCAGTTTAGTTTTAATCCACTCGGCCGTTGCTAGCTCAGATGACTAGTCGAGGTAGGTAGGTATGAAATGGTCCTTGAGCTTGATCGCCTCGCTTGTTATCAGCGGACAAATTTTCGGCGGCAAAAATCCGACCGGTGAGGCCGCGGCTACCGTCGGGGCATTTATGCCAACCGTAGGGAACACTGGCGGCGATGGTGGCGGAGATGGCAATTTGATCGGTGGTGATCTTTTCCGCGGATATAACACTGCGTACTACTACTGCGATGCCGCTTATGGGAAGACAATCACGGTCTCGTACGCATTAGCGGCACCAGCCTGGTTCAATAACGAATACGAACTCAGCGACAGCAGCGGGCGGCCACTGTGCACGCTCTTCAAGAGTGCGGGTGAGTCTATACTCTTCCGGATTGTCCGTAACAGCCAGTCGCCCCCAAACAACACCTGCCTGACACCTCGCTTCCTAGGCGCGCAAGCCTCCGACATCTCGCTTACTTTCAGGTCGACGCTTGATGAGCGCATTGATCCCTATACTGGAGATTATGTGCCTGATTTCTCAAATGCGCAGCGCTTTGGTGATGCGTTCGTCAGAGAGGGTCGCGCGATCAAGGCGCTCGTAGGCCAGGCATGGTCCGTCACGGTAAACCGCTCTGGTGGATACATTCTCGGGCTTGAAGTTGGGGTCTGCCCCTGAACAGTAAGGTGCGCTCTTGCCGCCACGAAGCGGGGGGTTTTATTTGGTGGTAAACCACTAAGTGATTTCCCGGCATCAGAGGAATTATTGGTTGTCTGGAACACCTGACTCTATTAATGAGAACTGCTTTGAGTTAACTGGCCATGTGAAACCGATCACTACCACTCCAAACTCAATCGCTGCAGGAATTAGGCGAAAGCGGTCATTTGGGATCAGGCCGGGTAATGTCCGCTTTGTGGACGAAAGCGGACGTTTACGAAACTATATCAAGAGACCGCAATTAGGCGAAAGCGGACTGCGATTAGTCAAGGTGAATGATCTCAGAGGCCATCGCTTTAAGTTTACTAATTTAGTTTCCTTCCGCGCCCGGGCCTAACGGCTGCCCAAAGCTAAACTCTACGAAATTGCCATCTGGATCTCGTATTCCGCAATAGTAGCCTACTGGATATGGCTCCTCCCGTGGCTCCCACTCCAAGATACCATCTGATCGAGCCATATCTGCGATAGTATCGACAGCCTCTTTACTGTCCACAGCAAAACCAAGATGAGAGTAATCTGCAGGGGCCTGCTCCCGGCCGGGGCCACCGGGGATAAGTACGACAATAAATTCTTTTTCCCTCCCAGCCTGAGCCAACCAGACGACCCGCTTCCCCTGGTTAACTCGATTATGAGTCAACTGCATTTGCGCATATGACGTATAAAAAGCAACACACGCTTCAAGGTCACGAACGTGCAAAGCAAGATGAGTAAACGAAACTAACATGAAAAATTTTCTCCGCTAGTCAGAAAAAGCTCCTTCAAACAATGTTAGCGCAAAAGTCCGTTTCTAGGCGAAAGCGGTCGTTCGGGATCGAAGGGTTGAAGCCACAGCCCCAAAGCTGACACTGGATTCCGGCCTTCAAAGGAATGACGGGAAGGGGACGCTTAGCTGACCCTGGAATCCGTGTTACTTGTATGGGAGATACCGACCCCGACAGGGCTTTAGCTTGGCCTCATCAGCTTGGATACTTTTCCCGCTGCAGTTTCCAGTCGACAAAGTGCTTAATCTGAGCCCAGGCTTCCTCCGCTTCGGGTATTCCAGAATCCAACAGACCGTGCCAGCCGTGTATCATTTCCGGCCAGCTTTCCAGGGTAACTTTCACTCCCGCCAGCGTTGCACGCTCGGCTAGTCGCAGTGCGCCTTTTGCCATGGTGTCGTATTCGCCGACCTGTAGGAACAGATGGGGTAGTCCTTCAAGATTCGCGTTGCAAACTGAGACACGGCCATCGTCGAGCTCTATTTTGCCCGCGGTGAAATCGAGCCCACGATTTTTCACCCACTCCGGCGTAAGAAACGGATCCCTTCCAGAGGATCTGGTCGTTACATTCAAATCGAACCACCCTGTCAGCGACACAAAGCATGCCGGCATCGGAAGCCCCTCATCTCGAGCCCTTAATAGTGCGCTCACTGCCAAGCCCCCGCCGCAAGACTCACCCAGAACAACAATCTTGCCAGGGGAAACACCGATCTCCAGCAATCCTCGATAGGCATTAAAGCAATCCATGGGAGCGGCGGGATACGGATGTTCCGGTGCCAGGCGGTAATCAGGCATAACCACCGGCATATCCAATGCCCTTGCTATGAGACCGCCGTAAAAGTGGTACACATCCAATGGGCAAGATACGTAGGCGCCACCGTGGTAGTGAAGTGCGACACAAGCGTGGTCGGAGTGGCGATTATATTCGTACCAGCCGGCTCTGATACCACCCACTTCTTTGACGTCAATCCGCAGGTCACTGTCCGTTGGGTGATTATGAAAAGGCGCCATGGTGTTTCGAACTGACTGAAAATCGGCATTGGGGTCTGCGAAATTTTCCGGGATGAGGTCGATGATTGCCTCGAGATTATCGCTCGCCATTCTGGGTTCCAGTTCCGATTGTGTAGATTGCGTCGCCCGTTGGCTGCATCGCAACTCAACCTCAATGTAGCAGTTCCCTATCGAGATAGCCTGGTGTGAATTTTCCCTGGCAACACTTTGTTCCTACAAAAAGGCCTCCTGAATCACATCCAGGAGGCCTCGTTGGTTTATGCTCCCCACCCCTCGCGAGGCGGCCAATGATTACTCAGCGATCGTCTCTCGCCCTATTTCCTGCTCGTCGCGGGCAGCGTCACAGAACGGCATATCGATCCAGCCGCCTTCGCTGTACAGGCGTGTGGCGTCGGCGTAGTGATCGGACGCGGGGTCAGTGGACTGCGAGTAAGTCAGAATGGCATAGGCATCCGGGCACTCGGTCTCATCCCAGGTAATAGCCTGGATGTAGCTATTGCCGTGGGTAATATTGGAGTAGCCTTCGCCATCGATAAGGTCAGAGGTAATCACGCTGAACATCATGCGCGAAGAGCCGCCATGAATACCGATGCGCTCGCCGTTCTTTTCGTCGAACTGCACCTCACCCCAGGGGGCATCAAGCGCAATGCCTGCGTCCAGCAGCGCGTCTACGCCACCACCAAGCGCGACACGAACAGCGTCAACCACTACCGGATCGAGGTTAAGCACAGCAGGCGTGGTCACGGGCATGGTCACATCAAAAGGCACACTCCAGAGGTTTTCAATGTCGCGTGCGCGCTGCCAGAATTCCCAGAAGATATGGCCGCCAACGCTGTCGAGTCGGTGTGCACCGTCCCAGTTGCGCAGTATCGTACAGGCCTCTGTCATGGCAGCGGGATTGGCGCTATACATGGCCCAGTCTGCGGTTTCGTCACAGACATCGGCGAGATCACTCTGCACCAGCTGCGCGACGTAGTTGTCTGCCTGATAGGAGATCGCCCGGACATTATCGATATTGAACAAGGGATCAGCACCGTGGTTATCCCCGCCTGCCAGACGCGCTTCAGCGAGCGAGAACGTGTGCCGGGTACGCATGCTTTGCTCAATATTCTCATCGCCAATCACGGGCGAGAAGCCGGTGAGCAATTGGCGTGGATTGGACAGCCAGTAGCTGTCGTTGGCATTGGCGCCGTATTCGCGCGTTTCGAGCTTCGGCAGGTTGTCGTAACCAAACACGCCTTCGGGCGTATCGGGATCGTTGCCCCACTCGCAACTGGAATCAGAGCCCTCCAGTGTGGTAAAACCAAAGTCGGTCAGCAGCGCCTGCAGCGTTCCGCGAATACAGCTGCCGTATTGAGCTACAGAGACGTTGGGCACCACAGAAATATCGCCGTAGAACGCGTTGCCATCACGGTCAGCCGCAATCGTATTCACCCAGGGAATACCAATACTGCGCAGAGCGTCGGTAAACTCGCCCATGTTCTCGGCCTTACCCATTTGCACCCACTGGTCGAAACCGCGCAGATTTTCCAGATTCGCATCGCGATAGGTCAGCAGCGTACCGGCGGCATTGGGCCAGCCAGCCAGAAGCGGTGAGACAGAGCCCAGGTCGACAATCGGGCCGTAGTGAGAGAAGTAGAACGTGTAATCCACCTCGGCGCCGCTGCCATCAATGGCCGTAACCGAGCGTGAGGTAATTTCGCGCATCTCGCCGTCGTACTCGTACTGCATGGGGTTGTCTGGATTGAGCGACAGTTCGAAGAAGGTGAAGCGGTCGCCGGTGCTTACCGTATGTGACCAGGCGACGTTTTCGTTAAAACCAATCACCGGTGCAGGCAGGCCACCGAGGGCCGCGCCCATCACGTCGTATTCGTCCGCAATGGTCAGGTGAAACATAAAGAAGCGCAGGTTGCCCTGCCAGGGAAAGTGCGGGTTACCAAACAGAATGCCGGATTCTGTCTGCGAGGCATCGGCGCCGATGCCATACGCATTACTGCCAATTTCCCATCCCTCAGGCACGCCAAGCGCAGCGGTTACCGTCGCCTTGTCCAGCCCGGCGAACAGTTCGGCCTGTTCAGACTGCGCCATCGGCGCCACGGCAGCCATACCCTGGGGTGGCGTCACAGCGGTACTGAAATCGGCCAGCGGGCCACTGGAGCCACGCAAGATCGCCTTGTGAGCGAGTCGTACCACATCGCGATAATCCACTTCGCGCACCCAATCGGCGCCGCGACAGCCTTCTTCGCCTTCCGCCAGGTTGTCGACACCGGTCTCGCTCAGGTAGCGGTTGACGCCGGCGGCATAGCCCTCCATCGCGGCTTGCAGGTCGTCAGACAAAGTCCCGAAGATGCGGTCGATAGTCTCATCGTCGTTGTACAGTTTGTAGACCAAGTCGTCATTGAGGTTTCCCTCGTCGCCCAGATAGCGGGCGGACTCGCCGTTGGCGCGCACATACTCACGCATCAGGGTACAGAAATTTTCTTTGCCGTAGGTGTAACCTACGCCATAACCGCCACTGCCCCAGTCGTCGGCCACGACATGGGGAATGCCGTATTCAGTCCAGATAATGTCTGTCTCGTAGGTGTATTCAGGCTCCGGGGGATCGACCGGCGGGTCAACGGGCGTGTTATTGCGGTCGGAGGAATCGCTACAGGCGACAATTACGCTGCAGGCCAATGCAGCCAGTGGCAGGCGCAACTTGCGGGGTAGTTCAGTGCTCAAGTGAGGTACCTATTAGAATTGTTAATGAAACAACCGTAACAGTTTACCGATCGGCCAGTCCCTTGCACAGCCGCACCTATAAATAATGGCCAGTGAATTCTGGCCACCAACCAGTCAAAAGTGGTCAGCCCTTCAATTCGCGAAAATTGGGCGGCCGCTTTTCCATGAAGGCGGTAATGGCTTCGATATTCTCGGGCGAACCGGCCTGCCGGGCCATGCCCTCTTTCTCTGCTTCAATGGCAGTGTGGATCGCAGGCATATGGTGCATGCGCAGGCTGCGCTTGATCTCGCGCAGCGAATTCACCGGCCACTGGGCGATCTCCCGCGCCTGCGCAAGGGCGTGATCGAAGAGTTCTGACTCCGGCAGCACCCGAGCCACAACACCCAGTTCCAGAGCTCGCTCAGCTTCCATCCAGGCCGCCGTGTAAAACAGTTCCGCTGCCCGTTGCGGGCCAATATTGGCCGGCAACATATAGCTGCTTGCCCACTCCGGCACCAGCCCCAGGCTGGCGAACGGTAGGCGCAGACGGAAGGACTCGGCTGCGTACACCATGTCAGCGTGAAACAGCACGGTGGCACCACCACCGACGGCGGCGCCCTGCACTGCCGCTACTAGCGGCTTATCGAATTCAGCCACCGCCAAAGCTGCTGCATCAAACAGCGCCTGAGCATCGACACCCGCCTCACCGAAGCTGGAGAGGTCAACGCCGGAGCAGAAATTGGCGCCGGCGCCGCACAGCAGCACACAGACCACGTCGTCGTCATTGGCGGCATTGCGGAAGGTCGACTCGATCGCCAACCACATATCGTTGTCGATGGCGTTCTTACGCTCCGGACGATTCAGGGTGACAACCAGCACCCCGTCACGATTCTCGACAAGCAGTTTATCGCTCATAGTTGTCCTTATTGATGAAAATTGACGGCCGTCGCCAGATCGGCCCGATCCGTTTGACAGCCATTTGCCGGCGCATCGGCCACAGGCCTGCCGAATGAAATACCGAACACGAGTTTGTCGGTTTCAGGCACGCCCAATACTTCCCGTACAAAGTTGGCCTGGAAGCTCAAAGCAGTCTGCGGGCAGCTGCCAAGGCCGTGCGAGGTCAGCGTGAGCATCAACGTCTGCGCGTACATGCCCAGGTCCGCCGCTTCGCGCAAACCGAAGGGTTCGGGCAGAAACAGGAATGCCACGTGGGGGGCATCGAAAAACGTGAAGTTGCGCATGAACTGGGTGTGGCGCCCGGCCTTGTCTTCACGGGTAACACCCACAGCATCGTAGAGGGCCACAGCGGCGCCGTGCTGGCGCTCCTTGTAGACACCGTCGTACATGCCGTCATAGGGAAAGTCCATGCTGATGTCCCCGCCCATAAAGCGCTCCGGAATTTCAGTACGGAGTTTTTCCAGCACCGCACCCGAGGCCACATGCACGTTCCAGGGCTGAGTATTGCAGTTGCTCGGCGCGCGCTGGGCAACGTTAAAAATGCGCTCCAACAGCGCCGGCTCAATGGGCTCCGGCTCAAAGGCACGCAGGGAGCGCCGCCCTTCGACTACCGCCTGGAAAATATCACTGCTGTCTGACATCGGTCTGGAATCCGTCTTGAGTTGGGCGCGCCATTATCGCGGCAAGATCAGGTGCCGGTAAACTCCGCGGGGCGTTTTTCCTTGAACGCGCGCATACCTTCCTTTGCATCGTTGGAGGCAAACACAGGCCCTGCGAGGGCATCCGAGGCCACCATGGCATCGTCTTCGCTCATACACTCCTGGTGCTCACGCAATGACTGCACCACGGCCTTGACCGCCAGCGGTCCGTTGGCACAGATCTTGGCTGCGTATTCCTTGGCGGCATCCAATGTGGTGCCCTTCGGAACAATCTTGTTAATCAGGCCGTTATCCAATGCCTGCTGTGCAGACACGTGCTCACCGCAGAGCAGAATCTCGGCGGCCAGGCAGTAGGGAATCTGGCGGCGCAGGCGCACGGTGGAGCCGGACATGGGATACAGGCCCCGCGCCACTTCTGTCACACCGAACACCGCATCCTCAGCACCGACCCGAATATCCGTGCCCTGCAGAATCTCAGTGCCGCCGGCGAGCGCGTAGCCCTCAACGGCGAGGATAATCGGTTTGTTGGGGCGATTGTCACGCAACAGCGCCTGCCAGTGCACATTGGGCACTTCACCCATGAGCGTCATAAACTCTTCGGTAGCCCCGTGATCGCCATCCGCACCGGCTTTGAGGTCCATGCCCGCACAGAAGGTATCGCCATTGGCGGTCAGAATCGCACAGCGAAGACTGTCGTCTTCATCCAGCAGGCGCCAGGCTTTGTACATACCCAGCAGCATCTGCGGGCTGAAGGCGTTTTTCGCCTCCGGGCGATTCAGCGTCACGATCAGGACGTTGCCCTCCTGCTCAACAATGCAGTTCTCAGTGCTTATATCCAGTTCAGCCATGTTACTTCCTCAATGTTGTCAGGCTTGGTGGAAATCGCCGGACAGGGCAATTTCCAGAGCTTTGGGGTACGCGGGCTTGCCGCTTGGGGCGCGCGGGACTTCGTCCACTATGTGTAGCTCGCGAGGCACCTTGTAGCCTGCAATGTGTTCTCGGGCCGCCTCCTGCACCTCGGCAAGCGACACCGCTGCATCGCCGCGCAACGCCACCACAGCGGTTACTTTGCTGCCAAAGCGCTCATCCGGCGTGGCGACCACCAGGCAGTCGAAAATGGCAGGATTGGCTTTCAGCGCCTGCTCCACCTCTTCGGGGAAGATTTTCTCGCCGCCGCTGTTAATGCAGTTTGAGCCGCGACCGTACACAGTGATTGTGTCGTCTTCTTCAAGTCGCGCCTCGTCACCGAGTAACAACCAGGGGTTGCCGTCTACCTCAACAATCGTGCGCGCGGTTTTCTCCGGGTCGTTGTAGTAGCCCACCGGGATATGCCCGGCGCGCGCAAAGATACCCATTTCACCGTGCTGCACATGACGATGCGGCTCGCCTTCCACATCGGTAATTACGGACATGAACTCGCTCTTGGTGACATTACCAAGACCCTGCCCTTTCTTGCCACCGCCATCCATGCCCATGTTTCCGGACTCTGAGGAACCGAACGAGTTGGTAATGAATACGTTGGGGAAATGCGTCTTGAAGGCTTCCTGCTTGCTCTCGGAGAACACAGCGCCACCGGAGCCCACACTAAATATCGAGCTCAGGTCCCAGCGCTCGGGATTCGCCTCAAGGGCATCGAGCAGCGGCACGGCCATGGCATCACCGACAATTGAGATCGCGTTGACCTTCTCTCGAGCCACGATGTCCCAGACTTCTTCGCCCACCAGCGAGCGATACGGGCTGAGCACGACGGTGTTACCGGCCAGCATCTGGATACAGGCATACCACCAGCATGCGCCGTGCATGAGCGGCGCCAGGGCCATACCAACAATCGGAAAATCACCGATACGATCGACGATTTGTTCGGGCTGGCTGATCGCGCCATCGGGGTGGAACCAGCCACCGCCGCCCATGGCGGCAAAGAACACGGCTTTGTGTGGCCACATGACGCCCTTGGGCATACCGGTGGTGCCGCCGGTGTAGAGAATGAACAGGTCGTCGTCGGCACGCTCACCGAAGTCGCGGTTGTCAGATTGCCCCGCCAGGCTGGCCTCGTATTCCAGCGAGCCGATAGCATCGACATCGGCACCGCTGTCATCCACCACATGCACAAACGTTTTCAGATCGGGAGCCGCGTTGCGAATCTCCGCAATGTGAGGTGAGAACTCCTGATTGTGAATACAGGCAACCATGTCCGCGTTGTCAAAGATGTACAGCAGCTCATCCTTGACGTAGCGATAATTCACATTGATCGGCACCGCCCTGATCTTGAAGCAGGCAAGCATACCCTCGAGATACTCGTTGCAGTTGTAGAGATAGAGCCCAACATGGTCGCCCGCGCCCACCCCATTGGCAGCCAGGTAGTGCGCCAGCTGATTGGCTCGTTGGTCGAGCTCAGCAAAGGTCGCCCGCTGGTCACCGCACACCAGGGCATCGCGCCCCGGCACTTTATCGGCCACCATCTCGTACATATCGGCGATATTAAAATGTTTATTCATGCCTGCTACTCCTTCCGTACTTAGGCCTTATCTGCGCCCACAACCCACATGGCGTAGAACTGGGCGCCACCGCCGTAGGCATGGCCCAATGCCAGTTTAGCGCCTTCAACCTGGTGGTCACCCGCGTCACCACGCACCTGACGTGCAGCCTCGGCAAAGCGAATCATGCCCGAGGCACCAATCGGATTCGATGACAGCACGCCCCCTGAAGGGTTCCAGGGAATATCGCCATCTTCATCCAGCGACGTTGCGCCCTCCATGGTCAGCTTCCAGCCCTCGCCCTCCGGGGCGAAGCCGAGGTTCTCCAGCCACATCGGTTCGTACCAGCTAAACGGTACGTACACCTCAGCACAGTCGAGATCCTTGCGCGGGTCGGTAATGCCTGCCTGCTTGTAAACATCCGCCGCGCAATCGCGGCCAGCCTGTGGGTTCACCTCATCGCGACCGGCGAACATTGTCGGCTCCGAGCGCATCGCTACGCCGCGAATCCACGCGGGGGGCTTGGATGCCTTTTCTGCCAGCTCTTCGTTAGCAATGACCATGGCACAGGCGCCATCGGACGACGGGCAAGATTCCAGGAAACGGATCGGATCCCACAGCATGAAGGATTCCTCGACTTCCTTCATCGTGATTTCAGGCAGTTGCAAGTGCGCCAGAGGATTGCGCGCGCCGTGCAGTCGATCCTTGACAGCCACCTTGATACCCACGTCGTAGGGGGCGCCGGAGCGGCGCATGTACTCGCGAATGATTGGTGCGAAATAGCCGCCCGCACCCGCATTCAGGTGGGTGGAAAAAGGCTGTGGATTTGAGAGGGCCCACATCGCGTTCGACTCTGACTGTTTCTCAAAGGCCACGGTAAGCACCCGCTTAAAGGCGCCACTTTGCACATGCGATGCCGCTACAAGTGCCGTTGAGCCGCCCACCGAGCCAGCCGTGTGGACGCGCAACATGGGCTTGCCATTACATCCCAATGCGTCGGTGAGATATATCTCCGGCATGATAACGCCCTCGAACATATCGGGGGCTTTGCCGATGATTACCGCGTCGATGTCATCCCAGGTCAGCTCTGCGTCTTTGAGGGCATTGACCGCCGCCTCGCGCACCAGACCTGCGATCGATACGTCGTCGCGTTTGGTCGTATAACTCGTTTGGCCAATCCCGACCACTGCTGCCAAATTTGTCATTATGCTTTCTCCCCTTTCTCTACCACGGCCACCAGGTTGTGCTGCAGGCATGGCCCAGACGTGGCGTGAGCCACACCGCGTTCCGCCTCACCGGCAATAATTCGATTAAACACCTCCCCAACCCGGGACAGTCCAGAGGCCATCATGAGGTTACCTGCCAGCACACCACCCGACGGATTAACACTGGTGTCCTCCGACAAGCCAAGTGCTCGGCTGAGGATGATTTCCTGGTGACTGAAAGGCGCATACAACTCGGCGACATCCACCTTGCCGTTACTCACACCCGCTCTTTCTGCAGCCTTACGCGTTGATGGGGAGTCGGTCAGATCGCGCATCCCCATATTGTGGGTTTCGATAATATGGTCGATGCCGGAGATCACAGCGTAGGGCTTACCCCAGGCCTTGGCCTTCTCTACAGTTGCGATCACCATCGCACTTGCACCGTCAGAAATGGGGCAGATGTCTGCCTTGCGCAGAGGCGACACAAACGTGTCCTGTGCGAGTACATCATCCACAGACAGCTCGCCTTTGAGCTGCGCGTGAGGATTATTTTCCATCGCGTTACGACGAGAGGCTGACACAACCTCAGCCATATCGCGCTCAGTGATAAGACCCTGATCCAACATCATGCGCGCCTGCATCGCCGCCAGGGAGATCGTATCGATCCATTGTGGCGCCAGGTAATAAGGATCCAGTTGCTGTGACAGCACGATCGGCAGTTCGCCGGGAGAGGACTTGCCAAAGCCGTATACGAGCGCGGAATCGGCGTGCCCCATCTTGATTTTCAAGATGGACTCATACAATGCCCAGGCTGCATCCATCTCCACATGGGATTCCTTGATAGGCGGCACTGCGCCCAGGGCGTCCACACCCATCACAAAGGCGAAAGCTGCGCCCTGCATATAATCGCAGGAGCCCGAACATACGAAGTCCACGTCCTGGGCACTGCTGATACCGACCTGTTCATACACGCGGCCCAGCACTGGCATGATCAGTTCTACTTCGTTGCACGCCCCTGCATCGGAGACGGCGTCAGACTGTTGATACCCTACTATTGCAATTTCTTTCATGATCAAACCTCCAGCCCGGTCACTGGCAGCTTGCCAATCTCATCTACAGGCACATCGGGCTCCTCGATAGGTTTGAAATACTTGATGTTATCCATGGAATAATCCCACTCTTCCTCTGGCTTCCACACTGCCTGGACACGCTGTCCGATACGCACTTCTGCGTTGTCGCACTCACTCATCAAGTGGATGAACGAAATATTGGCACCGTCAGCGACAAGGTTTGCCACTACAAATGGCGGTTCAATCGCATTGCCGGGAATCGGGATATGGACGATCGTGAACGACTGCACAGTGGCCTTGTCCGCGACATTCACTTCCTCTTCAGTTGGCAGGCCAGTGGCGGGACAGGAACCACGCGGGGGCACATAGACCTGCGCATCCGGCGCCGCCCGACGCTGACCGGTTAGAACGCCATTCTTCAGCTGACTCAGAAAGCGGGCGGGCGCCGCTCCCGCGGTAAAGTTGTACTTCAGGTAAATGGGAACTTCGATGCCGGTGATCATTTCGTTTTCTTCACTCACTGTCAGCTACCTCCTACACAAGCTCGAAATGGCGTATATCATCGATATACCCGCGTGTTTCTTCAGCCCAAACAGCCCGCACACGCCCGCCGGTGGCAATATCTGCTTCATCGCGCGCTGCCACACGATGAATCATGGGCACGTCAGCGCCGTCCAACCTGATCATGGCCCAGGCAAAAGGCGTATCCATGGGGTGTGCCTCGCGTGGTTGCTTAACCCAGGCAAAGCTGACGATCTCGCCTTCCTGGCCCACTTCGACAAACTCACTGAGTTCCTCGGCTGTATCGGGGTCGTATTCCATGGGCGGAACAATGACCCGACCGTCGGTGGCCTTGATGCCGACAATGCTTCTGTGTTTGAGCGCGGTGAGAAAGCGCCCTACGACTGGCCCGGTTGAGCGGGTATAGGTGTAACCAAGAGTAAATTCCTGGTTCAGGATTTCTGGTTGCGACACGCCGCAGCCCTCCTCTGGACTGATTCAGTAGAGCGATCAGTATCAGCGAGCTGACATTTGCGCTCAATGACGCGGCTGATCAACCTGTAGTGACTTTTCAGATCATTATGATGAACCAGAAGGGCATTACCCGGCCTGAGGGATGGCCAGCCGCACATATTCGACGATAATGCACGACACGCATAATTCATCAGGAGAGAGTAAATGGCTGTAGCAGCTTCGGGATACCTACGAATCGGCGCCACCGATGTCGATGCATGGATGGGCTTTGGCACCGGTGTACTGGGCCTGATGGAGGCCCAGCGCGATGACGCCAGCGGCGCGCGTTACCTGCGCCTGGATGATCACCCGTTCCGGCTGATGATCGAGCCCGCCGAAGCCGATGGCCTGATCGCCACAGGCCTGGAATTTCCAGACGAAGATGCGTTCCGCGCCTGTTGCTCGGCCCTGACGGCAGCGGGACACGATGTAGCCCCTGGCTCAGAGGCGGAAGCCAAGCGTCGCGCTGTCACCGCCTTCGCTATCACCCAGGACCCCTCTGGCAATGCACTTGAGCTGTACTGGGGCCGCGAACTGGATTACACCCCGCTCGTATCACCACAGGGCATTGCCAACTTCGTCACCACCTATCAGCAAACCGGTGACCTGGGCTTTGGCCACCTGGTGTTACCCGCACTGGAATTCGATGCCACCACTGATTTCTATACCGAGATCATCGGCATGGGCATTACCGACATCCTCTACCCTCCCGGCATGGACGGCGCGAAGATCCACTTCATGCACGCGAACAATCCGCGTCAACACTCCCTGGCCCTGTTCAACGGCCCTCACCCACTGGGTGTGGTACACATTATGGTAGAGGTGGAAACCATGGATGAAGTGGGTCGCGCCATGGATCGCGCCAAAGCTGCGGGCTCACACTTCCTGGCTACCCTGGGCCGTCACATCAATGACAACATGTGCTCGGTGTATCTACTGGCGCCGGGTGGCATTGCCGTGGAATTCGGCTGCGAAGGCATGCTGATCGATCCTGAGACCCACGTGGCCACGGTCAGCACCGAAGGCGATCTGTGGGGACACGAATACAACTTCCCAGGAATGAACGACTAAACTCTCTGCCTGCCCGGGGCGCATCTGCCCCGGGCTTACGCTTTCGCGCTACTGCCTAATTGGCAACCTCAATACTCACCGGAATCCAGCGGTTGAGAATGTACTGCAGGCTGCCGTTGGCCCTCATTAACTCAAGCGCGCGGTTCAACTCCTGCTCCAGCGCAGCATTATCCTTCTGCACCACCCAGGCCAGCACCTCTTCCGTCAATGGCGTATAGAGACTGATGAGGTCACCATTTTCCGGCGCATTGGCCAGCTGCCAACTGGTGGGGGCATCGTGTAAGTAGAGGTCAATCTCGTCGGCGCGCAGGCCATCGAACGCCGCGTCCGGGTTATCGAAGTATTTGAGCTCGGCATTTTCGAGATTGGCTTCAGCAAAACGGGCCCCGGTGGTATAGGGCTCAACACCCACGCGCACGCCCTCGCGGTAGATCGCCCATGGCTGCGAGTGCGTCCCAAGCTTACTCTGGTGCAGAATGGGCATCTGCCCTACCTTCAAGTACGGCTCGCTGAAGCGCATCTTCTCAAGACGCGCGTCGGTGATGCTGATGCCAGACATAATGACATCAATGTCGCCCGCGTCGAGGGCTGGCAACAGCTCCTCAAAGGGCAGCTCAACCAGTTCAACGCGCATATTGAGTATTTTGCCCACAGCGCGCGCATTGTCGGGTTCCACCCCATAGATTTTCCCATCCTGTTTGAAATGCAGCGGTGGGTAGTCTGCGGATAAGCCCACTTTGAGCACGCCCGCTGCCTGGGCGGGAATCACCACGAGTGCGAAAAGAAGGCTGAGGAAGATCTGTCTGAACATAGTCATACCCTGTCGAATGCTGAGCGAGAATGTACCACCGACACCGAGGCAGGCAAACGAAAAGCTGACCTAAATCGCCGGATAGCTTACACTGCTCGGACACAACTAAGGAACCATGACGTTGAGTGAACCCAGCAAAATTGACCGCAATCTACTCCAGGATTGGCTGCGTCAGACCAAAGTTGATTTCCATGTCTGCAGCAACTGCGAAGGGCTGCACATCGAGGCACTGCAAGATATAGAGGGCTTGATCGACAGCCGGCTGTTTCTGGAACCCTGGGGGTTATTGCTGACCAGCGAGCTTGAGATACGCCCGATGGCGCTGCTGCCACTGGCCGCCGACCTCGGCCGCCTGAATATGGAGTACCCCACACTGAAACTGTTTCAGGACGTGGTCGACGACGCAACGCCACAGCTGGTGGTTGCCGGCGTGCTGCCGGCTGGCGCGGGACTCACCCTCGAGCAGGTCGCCAACTTTCTCTCCATCGTCATTGGTGCAACCCGACAGATCGCCGACGAATGTCTGCGCCTTGACTACCTCTTTGCCCAGGCTGGCAATGCCCAGCCCGGCTCCAACGCACTTCACTGACCAAAACTTCCATGAGCGCAGAAAATAATAAAGATCACGTATTCGCCTTCTACCAGACTGTGGCCCAGCGCGAGGGCGACACCCCGCTGCCCATGGCCAAATACTTCAGCGAGAACGCCGAATGGCGCCTGCCCCGCAGCAGCCCTATGCACGGCAAACTCAAGGGGCTGGAAGCCATCGCGGGCTTGTTCGGCGGCGCCGTGGACGATTACTACCAGCCTGGCTCCATGCAGTACGACTATCACGCCGTCATCGCCGATGCGGATTTCGTTGTCATGCAGTTCACCCTCAAGGCAGTGACCGCCAACGGCCAGGACTACGAGAACGACTACTGCCTGCTGTACCGCTTCGATGATGGCCTGATCAGCGAGGTTCGCGAGTTCTTCGACACCGCCACGCTGTTCGCCGTTCAGCCGCCTGATTACGGCTAAACTCCCACCCCTGCCCCAACTTTGCTCATGGCAGGGTTTAATAGCTTGAATTGGCGGTCACTACCCGCTGAGCATTCATCCTCCGTGCCTCACTTCTGGGCTATAGTCCCGCTTGATAAGTCGAACAAGTGGAAGTGAAAATAATGTCCGTTAATGGTGCTGCCGTTTCCGCCAAAAAAGCGGAGCTCACCGCCTCTGGCGCCTTTTTTGAAGTAGGCCCTATCGAGGTCGAAGGTAGGGAATACCAGGGCTACAAGCACGCCCCCGCCACTGCGCTGGAAGTGCTCAACAACGCCCGCAACCACGGTGCCCTGGACTTTCTGGTCTATGAGGGTAGCCGCTACACCTATACACGTCTTTTTGCCGAGGCCGATGCGCTGGCCGCCCAGCTACAGGGCGACTACGAAATCGAAAAAGGCGACCGCGTTGCAATCGCCATGCGCAACAATGCCGAGTGGATGATCACATACTGCGCAGCCACACTGATTGGCGCCATTGTTGTGCCGATTAATAGCTGGGGTAAGCGCGAAGAATTCGAATATGCAATTTCTGATTGCAAGGCCTCACTGCTGGTGTGCGACGAAGCGCGCTTCCGCTTGATTGAAGCTGACTACGCAGCGCTGAACATTTCTGCGATTGTCGTGCCGACCAGCGCTGACTTTCAGCGCCCGAGCGAGGTAGCTCTGTTCGACGATGTGGTGAGCGCGGGGGAAGACCAAAGCTATACAGCGCCGGATATTTCGCCAGACGATGGTGCGATTATCCTCTATACCTCCGGTAGCACTGGTTTCCCCAAAGGCGCACTCCACCGTCACCGCAGCATTGGGCAGGCACTGACGAACATGATGTTCCTCGGTCTGCTTGTCGCAGAGTTCGAAGGAGGCCCACGGGAGTATCGCGGTGGCGCCGAGCGTGAGACGCCCATGCTGACAGTGCCCCTATTCCACGCCACCGGCTTGCTGGGCGGTTTCTATCTGCCCATGATGCTGGGCCAGAAAGTGGTCATGATGTACAAGTGGGACAGCAGTCAGGCACTGGCTCTGATTGAGCAGGAGCGCGTCACGGGTGTTTCAACCGTTCCGGCTATTCTGCAGGACCTATTGAACAACCCAGACTTTGACCGATACGACACCAGCTCGCTGATGCGCATTAGCGCTGCGGGCGCAGCAACACCCGCAGGCCTGCCCGAGCTGATTGATGCCCGGATCGAAGATCCAAGCCGCTCAGCTGGCTATGGCATGACCGAGACCATGGCCGTGGGTGCGACCATGAGCGGCGCCCTGTTTGATTTTCGTCCTGACAGCGCCGGCGTAATCTCACCGATCATGGAGATGCGCTTCGTGGCTGCGAACGGTGAAGAAACGGCAAGCGGCGAGCCCGGTGAAATTCAGATGCGGGGCATTTGCTGCACCGAGGGCTACTGGGAAAAACCCGACGCCAATGCCGACACCTTTTCCAAGGACGGCTGGATGAGCACCGGCGATGTGGGCAAGCTCGATGAAGAGGGATTTCTCTACATAACCGGACGGATCAAAGAAATCGTGATCCGCGGCGGTGAGAATATTTTCCCGGGCGAGATCGAGCAGGCCGCGTATGAATTATCGTCCGTCCGAGAAGTGGTCGTATTCGGCGAACCCGATGAGGCCATGGGTGAGGAAATGGTCATGGTCGCCTTCCCGGAACCCGATTCCGGCCTGGACGAGGCAACATTGAGAGATTTCCTCAAAGGCCGTCTCGCGGGCTATAAGGTGCCACGCACCATTGTCCTAAGCGATTCTGCCCTGCCTCGCAATGCCAGCGAGAAACTGCACAAACTCAAGGTCAAAGAGGCCTATCTCGGCAACTGAGGACATCGTATGAAGCTCACTCTGGATAACCGCGACGATCGCCTGCTAGGCAAAATCCTGGGCACCCAGGCTGAGCACAACGGCGACACGCGCTTCCTTGTCACCGACGACGTCACCATCACCTTCGCCGAGGCGGATGCACAGACCAACTGCCTTGCGAATGGACTGCGAAGCCTCGGCATAGGCCCGGGTGATCGGGTAGTGCTGCTGCTGTCAAACTGCCCCGAGCTGGTACTGCTGACACTGGCCATCAATAAGTTGGGAGCTATATGGGTTCCGATTAACACGGACTACAAAGGCGAATGGCTGGCCGACGCCATTGTCGGCAGTAAGCCGGCGCTGGTTGTTACTGACACTGGCCTGGCGCCAAGACTGGCGGATATTTGCGACGCACTGGGCGACGTTCAGTATGCGCTGCTGGGGGATGCGTCAGCATCGCTGCTCCCCGGCGCCGTCAGGTACCAATCACTGCTGGGACACGCACCGCTGCAACCAGACTACAGCCAGCAGAACTGCTCAGATACCTGCGCCATTCTGTGGACTTCCGGCACCACCGGTAAATCCAAAGGCGTCATGCAGAGTCATAACAACTGGATTCGGGCCATTGTGGAGGGAGCCTCCATTCCCTACGACTCCGCGCCGGACGATGTTATCTACTGCCCTCTACCCCTCTATAACTCGGGAGCATGGATTACCTGCGTTTATCGCGCGCTGATTGAAGGTATCCCCTGCGTTCTGGAACAGAGGTTTTCCGTCAGCACATTCTGGGAGCGTATTAATCACTTCGGTGCCACCCAGGTGTTCGCCATCGGCGCCATGGGCAGTTTTCTCATGAACACCCCAGCCAGCGCCGACGACGCCAGCAATACCTTGCGCAAAGCCCAGATTGTGCCCATGGCGCCGCAGCTGTGGACAGCCTTTGAGCAACGCTTCGGCGTCGAGCTGATTACCTCGGGGCTGGGCATGAGCGAATGCCTGCTGATCATGAATCACAATAACTGCAATTCGGACGTGCCCTCCTACGCGCTGGGGCTGCCCACCGACGATCTGGACCTCAAGCTGTGCGATGACGAGGGTCGCGAAGTCGCACCAGGCACGCCCGGCGAAATTTGTATTCGGGCCAAACAACCGAACGCGCTGTTCAATGGCTACTTCGACAACCCGCAAGCGGATGCCGCGAGCTTTCGGGGTGACTGGTTTATGACTGGCGACCTGGCCAGATTCGACCCCGAGAGCGGCGCTTACTTTTTTGCCGATCGCAAGAAAGATGCCGTGCGTTTTGCGGGCCGTAATATCTCAACACTGGAAGTAGAGAGTGTGGTGCGCCGCCATCCCGATATTGCCGACGTGGCTGCATTCGGTATTCCAGCGGCGGAAAACAGCAATGAAGACGAGCTCAAGCTGGCCCTGATTCTAAAGCCGAAAAGCAAACTTTCTCCTGAGGCGCTGTGTCAGTTCATCAATGACAATGCACCTTACTTTTTTGTCCCGCGCTACATCGATTTCGCGACCAGCCTGCCCTACACGCCCACCCAGAAGGTCCAGAAATTCGCCTTGCGGCAGCAGGGCAACTGCGCATCCACCTGGGATTTGAAGAACTCATCCTTCAAGGTGTCACGGTAATCATTCAGCGCTTGTTACTGCGCACCCTTTAGCGTTATATTCGAACCACTCTTCGGAGTGTGGTACTACTTTTTCGATGTATAAATCTAACAGTCGGGGTGTAGTAATGACTCAAATAGTCTCTTTTGGGGCTGCCATGGCAGTATTTGCGGTATTCGTAATGACAGGCCTAGGCCCGGTAGCAGGTTGATAAGCTCGTCGCGCTTCGATGAAGCGCGAGCCTCTATTTTTCCGTGACGGCAGCATCGCCACTCACTTCTTTAAGCTGGTTCAAATAAGCAACCACTCTTGCGCGACCTATGAGGGCACCTGCTCTGTCGCCACAGCTCGTTGCAGGGTCTCCGCCTCAACGCCGACCAGATTGCGGTAGAGAATCCCGTAGGCGATAAGCATCATCGGCACTGTCCAGATAAAGGGAATACCCAGCAGCAGCATCGACCCGGCCACAATCAATATAAATACCAGGTCATACCCGAATACGGCAAACCAGTGATGGCCGATAATCTTTCGACTACTTTCCAGCGCCTCCCATAGGCCCATTTTTTTGTCTACCATCAGGGGCAGCGCAATCTGGTAGGACACCGCGAGATAAATCCCCGGAAGCACAAGTAATAGCAAGCCCAGAACAATCAGCAGATTCATTAGTATGGCCAGCAGGAATACCTTCAAGGTTTGGTCGTACCAGGCAAAGATGCTCTTGGGATTAGGTGTGTATCCACGCGCGATCGCCACACCGATAAAGCACAGCCCGATGGCCATGGGCGTGAGCACAAGCGTTGTCACCAGGTCGCCGATGAACTTGACGGGACTGCCCGGATCGGGCACCTCGCCACTGCCCGCGCCGTCCAGCAGGCCAAAGAACACGCCCATGAGAAAGGCCAGGCCCATATAGAACAGCATCGCCATCCACACGGCGCCCTTGTTTCCCAACGTCCGCTCCCAGGCCTCCGTGAGCACTGCGCCAAGACGAAATTCAGTGTTACCTTCGAGGCCCGCCTGCAAACTTCCCTGTTCAGCTTGTTCTTCGATTATTATATCCATTCGCCGTCCCGCTCCCAGGTAACATTGATATACTCAGAATATAGCATCTCTTTAAAAGGACACAGCATGCTTTCTGTCGCTCGACCAATGCGTATCATCGCATCTGCAGGTATCGCCTTGTGCTTCACAGGGACTGCCCACAGTGATACCAGCGACAGCGAGAAAGAATCACCCTGGCTGCTCACGCCTACCGTCAGTGCCGACCCGAAACTGGGTACTACGCTAGGCGCGGTCGCTGGCTATATTCACAAGTTCGACTCGGAGTCGGCGCCATCACTGATTACCAGTTTTGGCACCTATAGCGATACTGATTCCTACGTCGGCGGCGTCTATGGCGATACCTACTTTGGCGCCGATGAGCACAAGCTGATGTTTGGCTACGTCAACGGCAAGATCCGCAACGAATACGACGATTTCCTGGGCACCGGCGTCTCGGCAAAGACCGAGGATAATATCGAAAGCCTGTTTGCCCGTTACCTGAACCGCATTGGCGACAGCCACTGGTATATCGGTGGCCAACTCATCATGTCCGACTATGTCGTCGGAGCAGATGGCATCTTCGACCGCATTCTTGAGCAGATCGGCCTTACCGGCTTCCAATCCAACGGCATTGGACTGGTGGCTGAGCTTGATGACCGTGACCATAACCGCAACCCCACCAGCGGCCAACACCTGGTGGCTTACAATGTGGCCTACCGCGAGGGCCTCGGTGGCGAAGAGTCATTTGATTCCCTGCAGGTGAATTACTCGCATTACTTAAAGTTCGGTGCCAAGGAACACGTGCTCGCCACCAACGCGCGCGGCCGCTGGACGCACGATGCACCAACCTCCGGGTTTTCATCCCTCAATATGCGTGGCTATACGCGGGGCAACTACCTGGGGGAACACTATTCACACATTAACCTCGATGCCCGCTTCAACATCAAGGGGCGCTGGGGAGCGTCGTTGTTTGGAGGGCTGGGTTGTCTCTACTCCAAAGTCTCGGCCTGCGATGACTCGGACAATTTGTTTCCCATGCTCGGCGCAGGCATTATTTTCGACCTGAAGCCCGATGCTGGCATTGTGCTGCGCCTGGAGTATGCGGCAGGCAAGGACGACAACGAGGGCTACTACCTCAGCCTGGGACAACCCTTCTAGGCAGACTGCGGGAACCCGAGTTCCTCAGCGACAATCCGGATTTCTGCCACCTCTTCTTCACTGATCTCGCCGTCGGCTGCAGCCACCGCATGCATGCTCTCGACAAAATGCGCCGCTTGCTCCGTCGTAAAGAGTTCTGTTCCGTGGCCATTGAGGGCGGTACGGCAGCGCACCTGCGACATGGCCAGTTCCATGATCAGATCAACTTCGCCACTGCCAAGGCCTGAGACATTGTTCAATACCTCGCGAATGGCCTCGCGCTCCGCATCATCCATGCGGTTGTCTGCCATCGCCACGCGGGTCAGCGCCAGTGAGAAGGCCGATAGATAGAGCGAAGTTCCGGGTCGTGCTGGTCAAGCAAGCGCAACATCTGGCTGGTATTGGCGGACATCGCCTCGCTAACGGATTTGATCTCACCATCTTCCAGATGAAGAATACGATCTGCCACGTCCAGAATGCGATTGTCGTGGGTCACGAGTACCACAGCGGCCCCCTGATCGCGACACAGCACCTGCAACAAATCCACCACGTTGCGACCCGACTCCTTGTCCAGCGATGCCGTTGGCTCATCCGCCAGAATCAAAGAGGGTCGCGATAACGTCGCCGGCCTTGACCTGGTGGCCCTCTTCCACCCGTAAATCCATGATGACCGAGCCCAGACCTGAGGGTCCCGCGAGGCGCAATACACCGCCCGCAGGCTCAATTCGGCCGAGGCTGCTGACGAGCCTGGGTTGAGCCATGGCATGCTGGATGAAAAGCAACATGAGTACCGCAAAAATTGCACTGGCGCGGCGCATAACGGAGGTCCCTCTACGTATTATTGTGCCTTTAAGAATAGATAAGATAAGTGCTTTGGCAAGGCGCTTGTTCTGATGCAAACTACGCCTCCTCGCAAGAAACACCATTACAAGGAATAACCTCCATGGGCAGCACCCACACCTTCCAGCAAGATCCTCGCAACGCTGACATTCAGATCAACATTAACGGCGAGCTTTTCCACCGCGATCAGGCTGTTATATCCGTTTTCGACTCAGGCTTTATCCTCGGTGATGGCATCTGGGAGGGGCTGCGCCAACACCACGGGGTCATTCCATTTCTGAACAAACATATGAAGCGCCTCTGGGAAGGTGCCAAGGCCCTGGACCTGGACTTACAGATATCGCAGGATGAGCTAAGGCAACGGCTTTACGCCACCCTGGACGCCAACGGCATGGAAGACCACGTGCATATCCGCTTGATGGTGAGCCGCGGCATTAAGGCAACACCCTACCAGGACCCCGCTGTCACCATTGGCGGCCCCACAATCGTAATTATCCCGGAGTACAAGAACCCCGACCCCACTCTCAATGATCGCGGCGTCAATCTGTACACCGTGTATGTGCGACGGGGCTATGCGGATGTGCAGGATCCGCGCATCAATAGCCACTCCAAGTTGAACTGCATTTTCGGCTGCATCCAGGCGGCAAAGGCCGGCGCTGACGAAGCCCTCATGCTCGACCCTCACGGCCATGTCGCCACCTGTAACTCCACGCACTTCTTTATCGTGCGCGACGGCGAGGTCTGGACCAGTAGCGGCGACTACTGCCTCGACGGCATTACCCGCCGCAACGTTATCGATTTGTGTAAGGCCAACGACATTCCGGTGTACGAGAAAAACTTCTCGGTGATGCAGGCCTACGGCGCCGACGAAGCCTTCGTCACTGGCACCTTCGCCGGGCTTACCCCGGTTTTTGATATCGATGGCCGCACCATCGGTGACGGCAAGCGTGGCCCCATGGTCGATCGCCTCCAGGTACTCTACAAAGACATGATCGCTGCCGAATGTGGTCGGGGCCGCGTATGACAATCAGGATTGCCATGTGGTCGGGCCCGCGCAACATTTCCACTGCGATGATGCGCGCCTGGGAGAACCGACCTGACTGCGAGGTCGTAGATGAACCGTTTTACGCTGCATATCTCGCCGCGACCGGGCTCGATCATCCCATGCGTACTGACATCCTGGCCGCGCAAAGCAACGACTACAACACCGTGATCGAGCAGTTGACCGGAGCCAACGTCGCCAGTGAGCTGCAGTACCAAAAGCACATGACGCACCATATCCCGCGGGGAATGGACATGCAGTGGTGCAAGCCCCTGCGTCACTGTTTTCTGATTCGCGACCCGGCCGAGATCATTGCTTCCTATGTGCAGAAGATGCCCGGCGTCGATGAAGACGCCATTGGCATTACCCGGCAGGCAGAACTGTTTAATGAGATCACGGACATCTGCGAGCAAGCTCCTGCAGTGATCGATTCCAATGATGTGTTACGCAATCCGGAGGGGGCTTTATCCGTACTGTGTGAACAGCTGGGGTTGCCCTTCAACGCCCGACACATGCTGCAGTGGCCTGCCGGGCGACGCGATTCTGACGGCGCCTGGGCGCCCCATTGGTATCACAACGTCGAGCAATCAACCGGCTTCGGGCCTTATCGACCGAGCCAGCCAGCGCTGCAGGGCGCACATGCTGATCTGGCGCAGGCAATGCAAGCACCCTACCAGCACATGTGGCAGCGACGGATTCAGGCCTGACGCTTACTGCTTGCGCCACTCATAATCGATACGAACCCGGGTGCCACTCGGGGCGTCGGCGTCTGGGGCAACCAGTCGATAACTGAAACCTGCCTCAGGAATGGCTGCACTACCGAAAGGCAGCTTGGGGTTCTGGTAGCGAGTGGGCGCCGCGTCGGTGAACTCACTCACCGGCGCAAAAGCTTCGGTGCGCTTGACCTGCATCTCACCATCAACAGCCTGGTAGTATTCGATGCCCCGCTCGTACGGCTGTAGTGAAAACGGTGCATCCGCTGAATGCTCGGAACGCAGCAGGCGGTCGTAAATACGATACTGGGTCTTACCCTGACGAATGCGCAGGTCAAACAGCGACGATGCCGACTTGCGTGCCCGCCGGTCTTCGCCGGGCAGCAGCGAATTGACAATGGTATAGCTGTACATCAGCTTACGCCCATCCCAGCCAATAGACTCCACCGGTGGCAACTTGCCATTGAGCTCCTCAGCGCAGGCCTTGCGCTGTTGCTCGCTGACGTCGGTGGAGTAAAACGCTGGCTGGCGCTGAAAACACATGACGTCGACAAACGCCTTTTCCAGCTGCGGCTGGGCCTCATCATCAAACTCCCACCAGGTCCAGCCATCCTGCTCCTGGAAGTATTTGTCGGGCATCATCGGAATGCGGAATTCCTGGGGCGTGGAATCCACTACCAGCAGGAACCCTTTGCCCGGACCGAATTCGGCGGGGTCGTTCTGGCTCCACAGATACTCGCCGTTGTAGTACCACATGACGACACCGGGGCGATAATTCGCCGAGAATGCCTCCATCTCGCCTTTCTCATTAGGAAAGAAGCTAAAGCCGGGGTGCGACAACCCCTGATCGTAGTTCTTCACCTTGGCGAAGGTGGCGTAAGGGTCACGATATTCCAGCACATAGAAGTGCGGTACTGTCAGGATGTGAGAACCTCCGGACAAGGTAAAGCCCTTGCTCTTCCAGCCACTGTTTAACTCAGCTGCTTCAAAGTCATCGCTGAAATCAACGGCTTCAAATGCCACGTTATCCACCAACGCGCCATTTTCCGCGGCGGCCATATCAGTGAAATAGGTAATACGCAGAGTGACTTTCTTGCCGCGATAGGCTTCGAGATCAAAACTGGCAGTCACCCACTGGGCGACGCTGCAGGGATCAACGCTGACATCGCCTATGCTGTCTTCGGCATTGCGCCGATCCGCGGCGGGGTCACAGGTGGGGGCGGTCTCCACCTTGTTATCGCCATCGAGATCTCCGCTTAGACCCGTAAAGCCGGGAATACTACCCTGCCCTTCGTGCCCCTTGTTGGACGGCATAACACTCTGCTTATCACCCACATCCTGTTTGTCCATTGGCATAATGCGATCAAAGGCGCCGCCGTCCGCCGCGATTTCCACGTACAGGTAATCCCACTCCGCCTCGATTTCGAACCACAGGTCCATCGATAGTTGCAGCGGTGCTGATGCCGGCACGGAAGTGAGATCGAAATCGCGCGACAAACTGCGATTCATATCGTTGCCCTGACCGGAATACGCGGCCTGCTTGCCATTGGCAGCCGTGAGCGGCCCCAACTCGATCTCGCGATACTTCGGGGGAAGAATTACCATCGCCGCATCACAGGCGTCGCCCGTCGCACCGGGCTGTCCCGACCAGTCGTTCATCGTCTGCAGGTACAGGCTGCCCTGCGACTTGCCACCAAACCCCTGGGGACGGACCACGCAGGGATCCATCCAGCCCAGCACCATACGACTCCAGGCACTCATCTCCTGGGGCGAAGGGCTCGCCGTAGAAGACATCACGTCCCAGCCCGCGGTGGAGTTGTTGGTAACCCGCGCATAGATATCCGGCAACCCCAGAGAGTGGCCAAACTCGTGGATAAAGGTTGCCACTTCGGTGTATTCGGACTGCATGTTGTAATCCAGCACCCACAGGCCATCGCCCAACTCGATGCCACCTCGCACATTCATCACGCCATCAACCTCAGGGCCGCTGTCGAGGTTGTACTGCAGGGCAAAGCGATGCGGCCAGATTCGATCGGCGCAGGCTTGTTCGTCAGGTGTGAGTGAATCAAAGGCGTCTGCACTGGCATTGGGGTTGAGCTTCTCACCGAGCTTGTACAAGCCCTGGCAGGATGACTGCCCCTTACCCGCCACAATCATCACGAAATGGTCGATGTAGCCATCCGGCTCGTCGCGATTTCCGTCGCCATCAAAATCCTGAGGGTCCCACTGGTCGTAGTCAGACCAGGGAAAGTCGGGATGTTCCGCATACGCTGTTTTGAGCGCGTCCACGACGAGTTCACTGGCCCGCTCGTCGCTGCGCCACTGACCATCGCTGGTCTGCACCGGTCGTCCATAGTGGCTGAGGGTCTGCTTGAGCTGCACTACCGGAAATATATCGCCGGTAATGTTGTATCGCCCCTTGGACGCGTGGCGGTAGTAGTGTGAGAGCGTGTCTTCAGCCGGGTTTGTAGGGCCGCCGGCGAACAGCAGCTCCTGAAAATACGCGCGGTTCTTTTCGTCCTGACGGGGGTCACCGGTAAAGCGATCGTAGCCAACATCGTTAAAGCTCACCGGTAGAATCAACAACTTGTGCGGTTTGTCCGCTGGAGCCAACGCCGGCTGGATGGAGTCACTGGCGATCTGCGGGTGACCAAGCTGGTCAAACTTCATGCCGGCGAGGTTATCCACCATCTCAATGGCGTCCTGGGACACCGGTTTGGCGTGGACAGCGACAGCCATTGTCGCAGCAAATCCTGCGGCAATAAAAGTTCGTAGTGACATGCTAAGCCTCATTATAGGATTTTGCGCCAGTCTAACCGCAACGTGAGTCCCAAGACTACAGCGCGGCGAAATCGGGGCAACGTCAGGCGCGCGCCACCAGAATGCCGCCAATGACAATCAGCGCCGCACCACCGAACAGGTAACCGAGATTCATTCGGGTATACTCGCTGAAGACAATCAGCCCCAGCACCACCGACACCAGGGTACTCATGTTGGCCAGGGGGACCAGCTTGGAAATGGGCTCGGCATACACCGTCAGTCCCAGTGCCAGGCAGACAAAACCCGCTCCAAATAATAGGCCGTGTCCCGTCGCGTAGGCGCCAGCCTTAAGCGAATGGCTATTCTCGGGAAAAGCGAAATACGCCACCAGCGACGCAATGAAAATACCTGCGGCAAAATAGACAAGATAGGGGCTCTGCCCTATGCCGATGTCGTTGCTCTGCTTTTGCAGTAGCGCACCGATGCCGAACGCAAACGCGGGAAGAACGCCTCCCACCAATAAACCCATAGACTGATTCATAGCTACCCTCTCCTGTCGTCGTGCATTCAAGCACGAGTCGCAGTCGGGGTGAAGCAAGTAGTGTGACAAGGAAATCAGGCGGCTTTGAAAGCAAGCCGCCAGAAGGCTGACGCTCCGGAACCGGAGCGTCATGGTGGTGCGATCAGGAAGACAGCCCCTGTACGTTTTCCAGGGCTTCGGCATACTCGTTCAGCAGCGAGTACATGATGTCACGGCAGGATTCCTCGGTATTCATCTGGCCAACCACCTGGCCTACCGGGTTAAAGGCCACTTTCTGACAATCCTCCACACCGGCGTAACGATGCGTGCGGCGCACCGCGTCGAAGGTCAGATAACCCTGAAGCGGCATGGGCAATGGGTCAGGCGTGTCTTGCTGTTCCCAGGCCTCCGTCCATTCGTTCTTCAACATACGGGCAGTCTTGCCAGTAAAGGAACGCGAACGCACGGTGTCTTCAGAGCTGGCAGACTTGTAGGATTCGCGCTGTGCAGGCTCGGCCTGGGCTTCAGTGGAAATTAGCCAGCGCGACCCCATCCAGACGCCTGCGGCGCCCATGCTCATGGCGGCCAACATTTGACGACCATTGCCAATACCACCGGCTGCCAGCACCGGCAGCGGCGCGACCGCATCAATCATCTGTGGCCACAGCACCATGGATGTAACTTCACCCGCGTGACCGCCACCCTCTGATCCCTGACACACGACAAAGTCGAGCCCGGCTTCTTTGTGGGCGATACCGTGCTTAAGGCGCCCGGCCAGTGCCCCAATCAGGCGACCAGCGTCGTGAACCTGCTTGACGATTTCGGGTGGAGGTGTGCCCAGTGCATTCACAATCATCTTGCACTTGGGGCGCGTAAGGGCCTCATCCACGAGAGCCTGTGCCTGCACCGCAGAAAAGCTCAGGCTGATCCCATCATTAGCATCGGGCCACTCGGGCACACCCGCATCATTGAGCAGCTTGGCGGTAAAATCCCGGTGCTGCTCTGGAATCGCCGCCTGGATCATCGCCACCAGTTCCTCGGGTGTCGACTTGTCCATACCCTCGTACTTCTGGGGAATGGCAGTATCCACACCGTAGATGTGATCGCCGATATGGGCGTCGATCCAGTCCAGTTCTTCCTTGAGCTGCTCGGCGGAAAAGCCCACGGCGCCCAGGACGCCAATGCCGCCAGCCTTGGAGACTTCAACGACCACGTCGCGACAGTGGGTAAAAGCGAAAATCGGCGCGTCGACGCCGAGTTGTTTGCAGAAATCGGTTTGCATCAGCCTGATCCAGTTATGGTTCGAGGCTGACAGCATCGGCCCTGAAGCGCCGAAAGAGAATGACGAGTAAGGCCGAAAGCTATGGACTATTTAGTCGAGTATGCCCAGCTCGTCGCAAACCCCATCCAGTGTGCGGCTGATATCGGTCTGCACCCGGATCATTTCCAGTTTCGACCAGGTGGCCCGCTCTCCGGCCTTGATCAGCTTGAGAATCTCAGGCTCAGACAGGTGCGCCAGGATTCGTGCAGGATTGTGGAAACGAAACGGCGGCATAATGTTGATATCACCCATGTAGTCCTGGTTGATCACCGACAGCATAGTATTGGTCAGCCGATTCAGGCGCGGCCGTCTGGCGAGCGGCTTCTGCATGATTTCCGCGGAAGCGTTAATCCACTCCCGGGCCGTGCGCTTGGCCGCCGTCTTGATGATATCGCCGCGCGTATTGCGGCGGTTTGAATCCCGCACAAACGGGATGATATGTGGATTGGTCTGGCTCACGATGTAGTGATTCACACCGTACAGCCTGGCCAGGCGCTTGGCGGGCAAATCGTCTGACATGGCGCCGTCCACCCACTTACGTGATGGCAGGTATTCTTTCTTGTCGCCGTACTTGTCTCTGGCCATCAGCGTCACCGCAGGAAAGACGCCAGGCACAGCCGTGGATGCCATGATGGCCGAGCGGATGAGTACATTCGGCGTCGTGGTCGCATTCAGCAAGCGCGACGTCTGGTGGGTCTCAGCCGGTGCAATCGACACATTCATGTGGATACCGGTGATTTCGAAGGCCTCCTGGAAAGTGAGATCCGGTACCAGCCGCTCGACGATACCGTGCACCTCGTGTATCTGGAGGAGCTGCGGCCGTATTTTGTGCAGCGCACTGAGCTCCTCTTTCTCCTGTTCAATCTGGGTCAGTAAGTAACTGGGATCGAAAAACTTCTGTCGCTCCTGCTCAGCGCGGGTGGCCAGCATACTGCCAACAAAGGAGCCGCCGCTGGAACCCGACAATATATTGGGTAGCAGCCCGTGCTCGTTAAGAGTCCTCACCACTCCGACATGGAAGTACAACAACATGCCGGAACCGCTCATCATCAGCGCAGAGCGACCGAAGCAGTGATTGGCGCGGCGGAAGAAGTCGAGCCGCTCCTCGTCGTTGATGTCCGGATGCTCCACAGTGGCCAGCAAGCGCAGTGAATCGGCGATTTCACCGACATAGTCTTCAATGACCTGCTTGGTGCCCAACCGCGCTACCTTGTATAGCGAGGCACGACCCATACCACCCATATTGCCGTGTATGCCTTCATGCAGGGTGAACAACAGGCCCGGATAATCGTGGCGGGCACGCAGTTCACGCAGGCGGTCGAGTCTGCGTCGGATGGATACAAAATCGTAGTCGTGAGACTGGTCGCGATCGCGCCAGCGCTGTCCGCCAGAGGTGGCGTCATAATCCAAGGCCGCCTCCCGCCACTCATCGTAACTCTCTGCGGCCGCCATGGCCTTTTCGATCTTGCGCAGCGCTCGCTTGCTCACGTATCCACCTGTCGTTGCTTTATTATTTCTGCTCTATTTAGCCCGAAAGCGATCTTGCAGTGCAAGTAAGCTCAGGCAGCGGCACTGCCACCTGGCTGTAACTCCGGCACCGCACGACGCAGGACATCGAGGTAACCATTGGCTAGCGCATCTTCATGGCCCACATAAAAACCGCGCTGGCTCAGCAGCCGGTGCAGTGCTGGCAGCCGATAACAGGGCACACTGGCGAGGAAGTGATGCTCCAGGTGATAGTTGACGTTGTTCGGGCAGAACAACAATCGTTCCAAGGGATTGGCGTATGTCGTGCGAGTGTTCTTGCGCGGGTCAGTGTCGTACAGGTCAGGCACGTTGCCGTGTTCCGCCACCTGGCGAATTCTGGCGATCAGCGGGTAAGCGAAGAAATACGCCNCCAGCCACAACAGATAATAGGCACCGACGCCCAGGGCCAGCATCACCAGCCACATCGCGACGTTAACCGCCAGCCCGCGCATTTCCGAGTGGGTTTCCTCGCCGTCGCGCAACATGACATTTCTGCCCTGCGCCGATCCCACCAATGAACGCAGCAGGAGCAGCCCGGTCTGACCGGTGAGATCACGCTTGATCTTGCGTTTAAAGCTGGCCTTACTCACCGGATAATTCTTGTAATTAGGCAGATCGGGATCGTCCTCGGTACCGGCGAACCGATGGTGTATGCGGTGCGACTCTCCGTAGGCGTTCACATCGCCCATGATGGGATAGGCGCAGAACCATTGCCCGACCCATTGATTGAGCGACGCGGTTTTGAACAACGCCTTATGACCGGCTTCGTGCATGAGCACCGCCAGCCCCAGTTGGCGCCCGCCCAGCAACGGAAGGGCCAGCAACACCGTCACGATATTCGTCCAATGGATGACGATGGCAAACACGGCGATGATCATGGCCCAGTTGAATACTACCAACCAGGCACCCCAGGCATCGCTGCGCGCGGTAAACTGATTAATCTCTTCCTTGCTCAAAAAGTCAGTGGCCTTCATCGTTATCTCGCTTCCACATCGATACCTGAGTATATCCTGTGACCGGCTCTGGTAAGTAGACGCTAGCTGCCAGGAAAATTGACCCGCGGGACTGACAGCAGGGTTTGCAATCAATTGCACGGAGGTAATAATAGGCGCCTTTTAGCCCCCGAGAGCGTACTCATGGCCGATTTTGAAGCCGTCCCCCTGCCCCACCGCGACAACTACTCAGACGATGACATGGCCCGCCGCGCCGGCGACTATCTGACCCACATTGCCCGCCGCCACTCAGTGCGTAGCTTCAGTGACAAGCCCGTATCCAGAGAGATCATCGAACAGTGCATTCGCGCCGCGGGAACCGCCCCGTCAGGCGCCAACCACCAGCCGTGGCACTTTGTTTGTGTCAGTGATGCCGACATCAAACGCAGTATCCGCATCGCAGCGGAACACGAAGAGGGAGAATTCTATGGCGGCAAAGCCAGCCAGGAATGGCTGGATGATCTGGACAAACTGGGTACCGACCAGCACAAGCCCTTTCTGGAAATCGCTCCCTGGCTGATTGCCGTATTCCTGGAGCGCAGCGGCGCTGATGAAGAAGGAAAAAAACGCAAAAACTACTACATGTCTGAATCGGTGGGCATTGCGACCGGCTTTTTGCTGAACGCCCTGCACAGCGCCGGGCTGGCAACGCTTACCCATACGCCCAACCCGATGAAGTTCCTGAGCCAGATACTCAAGCGACCAGCCACCGAACGCCCCTATATGCTGATAGTGGCCGGGCACCCGGCCGACGACGCAGAGGTTCCAGCGGCCGCACTGGAGAAAAAGCCCCTGGAGCAGATTGCGACGTTCCTGGACTAGGACCGAAAGCCTGCCCAGGGCGTTGGCAGCGCCTGGATCTCTTGAATGAGATCGGCGGGCAGTGATCCGGGCATGTCATAGGACGTGCTGTCCGCAATCGCGTCAGACAGACCGCCAAACTGCCGCTGGATCTCGGCAACGACTTCATCGTGCCGGCCGATTGCCGCAAACAGTTGCATGACGTCATCGGACACCTCTGCAGGCATCGCTTGCCACTGCCCATCGCGCGCCATCTGATTGAGCTTTGCGCCCAGATCGAGCAGGTCGTGTTGCTCCAGCACCGGCCAATAGGCGCGGGTTGCGCCGTAAAAGGCGACCCGTGAGCGGTAAAACTCCAGGTTCTGCGCCACCTCTTCATCGGTGGCACCGGTCACCAGAAATCCACCACCGGTCACCTGCAGATCAGATCGTTGGCGCTGACCGCGTACAAGCCCGGTCTCCAACTGGGGAAGAATAACGTTCTCGATATAGCGCCGCGTGCAGAATGCGTGCAGGCGCACGCCATCGGCGACCTCGCCCGCCACGCGCAACATGGCCGGCCCCACGGCCGCCATGGTAATGGGGGGCGCCTCATAAGCCATCGGCTCCGGAGTAAAGTTCGGTGTCATCAGGCTGAACTGATAATGCTCGCCCTGAAAGTCCAGCTCCGTGCCGCCGCTCTTCCAACAGGCCCAGATCGCGCGCAGCGCCTGAATATACTCTTTCATCCGCGGTGCCGGCGGTGTCCAGGGCACCGAGAAACGCCGCTCGTTGTGCCCTTTCACCTGCGGGCCAATGCCCAGCACGAAGCGCCCGCCGCTGGCCGATTGCAAATCCCAGCAGGTGTTTGCCAATACCATGGGCGAGCGCGGGAACGAAATGGCCACGCCGGTGCCCAGCGTTACCCGCTCACTGCTAACCGCGGCCACCGCCAGCGGCAGAAACGGGTCGTGGCGGTTTTCCTGGGTCATGACACCGTCATAACCCGCGCTTTCGATACGGCGAATTTCGTCCGGCACCCGGGCCAGGTCATCCTGGACCAGCGTGGTGTGTATTTCCATGAGAGGGGTTCCTACTGCAAACTTTGGATGGCGCGATTTATCAAAAAACTATTATCACACTCTTCGATGATTTTCGGAAAATAGCCAGCGGAACGCCTCAACCAAGGGATTGAAGCCCCACTGGAACACTGCCAGCCCTGAGCTCATTTGCAACAGATCGATAATACGAATTTCGCCGCGAGGTTCATCGCGCCACTCTGGCAGATACTTCCCACAGGATCTTCGATCGACTCAATCTGGCCCTCGGATATCGCATGACCAATCAGTAACGCCTGTATCGACTTATGCATTGACTACGACTGGGTGAGGCTCTCTACGGAGTAATCGTCGCGATACCATTCCAGCTGTATCTGACCGCGATGCAGCACCATCAGGCTGAAGGAATCAAAATAAGCGGCGTACTCCACCATATCGGCCAGCGCACGCTCCGACACCGTGCGAACTTCACCCTCCGCCGCCGGCAAACCTCGCTGCGCCGGTGCTCCGCGCACTAGCTCGAGGTTATCGAATATCTCTGAATAGGCGCCTTTGCCACTGGCCGAAAACGTCGCCGTCACCCGCTTCCAGAACACGGGTGCCGTATAATAATCCCGCGCCAGATATGCGATGACAGCGCATAGCGACACCGACAGTAGCTAGCGAACCACGAACTTCAGCCCAGGTGGTTATTCTGCACCGTAGCGCAGCATGCCTTGCGCGACATCAATCGACTTGAGGAAGCTCTCAATAGATACCCATTCGTCAGTACCGTGGATACCCGAGGCCTGGGTATAATCTATGACCGCACCGTGGAATCGATATTGGTCACGCGCCAGTTCCACGTAATGGCGAGTATCTGTCGTGGCCATTAACAGGCTCGGTACAGGCACTGCGTCCGGATAAACATCAGCCACCGCACGGGTAATCGCGGCGTAACCCTCCCCCTCGGTGCTGGCAGTACCCGGCATGCCCGTCCAGGGGCTGGAACTGATCTCTACCAGTTCGTCATCAATCACGTCGCGCACATAGGCAGTGAGCGAATCCACCGTATCACCCGGCAGCAGACGGAAATTCACCTTGGCCTCAGCGCGCTGCGGCACAACATTTTCCTTAACACCCGCGTTAAACATGGTCAGCGCAGTGGTCGTGCGCACCATTGGCGCGGTGAGACGATCCTTGGACATCAGCCAGGCGAGTAGTCCCTCACTCAGCCACAGGTTGTTGAACAGAAATTGCTGGGGCTGGCCCATATGCGGCGCCAGGGCGATGAACATGGCTTCTACCGGCGGCGATATTCTGGCTGGAAAGGGGTTTTGTTCCAGTTTGTCCAACGCCCGGGAGAGCCGGCCAATAGTCGACTCGGCGGGCGGATTAGAGGAATGACCTCCCTCACCCCGCGCTGTCAGCGTCAACGTGGTGTAGCCCTTTTCGGCGATATTAATCATCGCAATCGTATGTTCGGGTAGCAGCGGATTGCTTGTGAGAAGGTAGCCGCCCTCATCCACCATCCAGGCGAATATGAGACCGCGTTCGCGCATTCTCGCTGCCAGGGCTTTCGCGCCATTGCGGCCACTGACCTCCTCGTCGTGACCAAATGCCAGCGCAATGGTTTTGCGCGGCGCATAGCCCTCCTCCAACAGACGGTCCACCGCCTCAAGAAGGCCGATAACACCCAGCTTATCATCAAGCGTACCGCGCCCATACACACGCCCATCTGCTATCACACCGGCAAAGGGCGGGTGGGTCCAGTCAGCCTCGGTGCCGGGCTCAATCGGCACCACATCATGGTGCGCTGTGAATAGAATACCTTCGGCACTCGCCTCACTACCTCGCCAGACAAGCAGCAGACTAAAATCATTGACCCACTCTGCTTCCAACTCAGAGAATACCCTTGGATACGTATCGAGCAGAAATTGTTTGAAGGCACCAAACGCCTCGCGATCCACCCGGGACGCGTCCTGATGGCTAATGGTTGCAAACTGGACGGCCTGCGCCAGCCGTTCCTCTGGCGCTGACCACGCCAGATGAGCCTGACAGACAAGCGTAACCACTAGCGCTAAGACTTTTTTCACGCCATACCCCTACTGTTTTTGTAGCAACAATGTACCAGTTCCCGCCGCAAATCCCCACGCCGGCATGCTAAGCTCTAGCAAAAACCTGCCGGGGATCACTTGCCGATGCTGCGACTATTCGTCTGTTTGTTGACTGTTCTCACCACCTGCACATCGCAGGCCGCCCTCACCGTAGACGGCTATCGGCAAATGCAGGAGAAGCACGGCAAAGACAACGAGGTATTGGAAATCCAGGTCGGTATGTACGTCGACGGCCTGCTCGATGGTTTGTTTATGGTTTCCCGCGACCTCCCCGAGGACAAGCGCGGCTGGTGCGTTCCGGACAGCGAAGAAATCACCCTCGAGCTAGCCCTTGAGCTATTCAAGCGCGAACTAAAAATCCGCAATGCCGAGTACACGGAGTTTTCAGAGCTGGGCATACAAGTGCCCTTCTCACTGGTCATGGTTGACGCCTTGCAGCGCAACTACCCGTGTAAGTAACCATGGCGCACGATGACTTTTACTGGGGGCCACTGGCCCGCGGCATCTTCATCATGCTGCTGTGGTGCACGCTACTGGTGGGACGGTTCTATCCCATGCATCTGATGTGGTATGTCCCAATGCTGATTTTCCTCGGTCTGTTTTTGCGTCCACTACTGATACGCACCGGCTTACACCACATTTTCTCGGTGCTGGCGGCCAAGCCGGGTGATTACATCTGGGAAAAGCGTACGCACAAGCGCCGTGCGGAGGTCGAACGCCGCGAACGAGACAAGCGTTATCGATATCGCCGGGAAAAGGATCCGCGCCTGCCTAAAAACTGGTAGCACCGTATTTAATCCCAACAGTTTTGAACAAATGCGGGAACAAACTACCTTAATAATCAGTTCTCTATATTTGCAAGGACAATGCTGTGCGTACCACCCGAATTGCCAACACGTTTCTCACCCTGACGCTGGGTCTTTCTGCCGCAGTAACAGCAGCGCCAGTCGCCGACACGATTTACAGCGGCGGCCCCATCATTACCATTGACGACACCGTGCCCCGTGCCGAAGCTGTGGCGGTAGGCAATGGCCGAATACTCGCTGTGGGCACACTCGAGGATATGAAGGCCTTGCGCGGCGATGCGACCAACGACTTTGATCTCGCTGGCGGCACCATGCTGCCCGGTTTTGTGGACAGCCACGGGCACGTCGTATTTGGCGGCTTACAGGCCCTGTCCGCCAATCTGCTCGCCCCACCTGACGGCAATGTAACTGACATTGCTTCACTGCAAGCCGCGCTTGACACCTGGCGCAAGCAGAACGCTGACTCAGTCAAGAAGCTGAACCTGATTGTGGGTTTTGGCTATGACAACGCGCAGTTGAAGGAGGTCCGCCACCCCACTCGGGCCGACCTGGACGCCGTGAGCGCCGACATCCCCATCGTCATTGTCCATCAGTCTGGCCATATCGGCGTTGCCAATAGCGCCGCCCTGGCCATGGCTGACATTGACGCTGACACCGAGAACCCCGCAGGCGGCGTTATCCAGCGTAACGAAGACGGCACACCCAACGGTGTACTCGAGGAATACGCTTTCTTCCCGGTGTTGATGAAGAGCCTGGCCAGCCTTGGCCCCGATGGCATGCAGGAATTCACCCGTGCCGGCAGTCGCATGTGGGCCAGCTTTGGTTACACGACTGGCCAGGATGGCCGAGCTACAGGCCCCGCCGGCGAAGCAGTGAAAGCCGTTGCTGCTAGCGAGGGCCTGCCCATTGATATCGTCTCGTTTCCTGACGTACTCGAAGCCCAGGACTATATCGCTGCCAACGCCTCACAAGAGTACGTCAACCGATTCCGCGTGGGGGGCTGCAAGCTCACCATCGACGGTTCCCCCCAGGGCTTTACCGCACTGCGCGATCGCCCCTATTACGCTCCGGTAGGTAACTATCCACCCGGCTACAAAGGGTATTCAGCAATTACTGCTGAGCAAGCGGACAAAGCCATCGACTGGTGCTTTAGCCAGGGTCTGCAGGTCATTGTGCACTCCAATGGCGAAGGCGCGTCTGACATTCTGCTCAACGCAATCGAGAAAGCCCAGGCCAAGCACGCCGACGTCGACAACCGCCCGGTGCTGGTCCACGGCCAATTCCTGCGGGAGGACCAGGTCGATCGCGCAAAAGCGCTGGGCGTATTCCCCTCACTGTTCCCCATGCACACGTTTTACTGGGGTGACTGGCATGCCGCTCATACAGTGGGACCAGTAGCTGCCCAGAATATTTCGCCCACCGGCTGGCTGGTGGAACGCGACATGATTTTCGGTACGCATCACGACGCCCCCGTGGCCCTGCCAGATAGCATGCGGGTGCTCTCAGCGACCGNCACCCGCCGCACTCGCTCTGGCAAAATTCTCGGCGCGGATCAGCGCGTCGATGTGCTCACGGCCCTTAAAGCCATGACCATCTGGCCAGCCTTGCAGCACTTTGAGGAAGATGAGAAAGGCTCAATTACGGTGGGTAAAAAAGCTGACTTTGTGGTGCTTTCCGCCGACCCGACCGCGGTAGATCCTCAGACCATTGCAGATATCAACGTCCTGAAAACGATTAAGGCCGACGCCGTTGTTTACGACCAGCAGACGGATGCGGCCACCGCCGCCCTGGGTGATCGAGTGCCGACATTTGGCGGTACGCCGCACGGCGCGCACCATGTGCTCGATGTAGTGTATGAGGCCCTGGCAGCCCGCGAGAAACGCTAACGGCCAGAGCCAGGAGTGTTATGGCTTGCGGAAGACCAGCGTCATCCGCTCGCTTTCACCTATAGCCAGATAGGGTGCTTTCTCGGCATCGCTTTCCAACTTGTAAAGTGTCGGCGGCAATTGCCAGACACCGACCTCATAGCGCTTGTTGTCCAGCGGATTGAGATTGAAGTAGCCTTCGGCCTCCAGCACGAAGCCAGCGCGGGCCGCCTCGCCAATCAGGTAGTCGCGGCCCACATAGCCGATATTCTCGGACATCCAATCCTGCCCTGGGTCAGCCATGTGCTGCACGATACCCAGCTTGCCACCGGGCTTAAGCGCGGCGTAGAAGTGTTCAAAAATCGGTTCGACAATACCGCGCGCCACCCAACCATGGGCATTGCGGAAAGTGACGATACGATCCACGGTGCCGTCTTCAGCCGGTGCTTTCACCAGCTCACCCTTGGCTTCGTCAAACATGAGTGAGGTCACTTCAACCTTGCCATAAACGTCAGGTTCGGCGGCCATCTTCTCTTCAAACTTCTTGCGCGCACCGGGCCGATAGCTCGCCTGCTCATCACTTTCATCGTAGTGGGCGGCGATCAGCTTGCCATCTTCCTTGAGGTACGGGGCCAGGATTTCAGTATACCAACCGCCGCCGGGCCAGATTTCCATCACCGTGTGCTGAGGCTGTATATCAAACAGATTCAACGTTTGCAGTGGATGGCGAGCGTTGTCGCGTGCGGCATAAGCCTCTGTGCGGTGTGTGCCGTCAATGGCACTTTGCAGAGCTGCGTCGTCGGCAACGGCCGTCTGGCCGGTCATCAACAGGACAAGCGAAGCAAGTAAGGCGCGTTTCATATCAGGTATTCCTGTGGTTATTGGGTGGCCAGAGCTTAGCCGCGTTGCGCGGCCCAGTTCAAGCATTGAGCGCGCTTATCGCCCTCCCTGCACTCAATTGAAATCTGGGCCCAAGCCGCATATACTATCCAACTAAATGATTTTTAAAAGGATTCGGCGCTTGCAAATACCGGGCGTTGTCTTAAAGCCCCGTGAGCAAGTTTAACCGTAACGTTATTCTTACCTGTGCCGTCACCGGATCCGGTGATGCCGCCAGCAAGACCCCCCATCTTCCCATTACCCCCAAGCAGATTGCCGATGCAGCCATCGACGCAGCCAAGGCCGGCGCGGCGATTGCCCACATTCATGTGCGCGACCCCGATACCGGCGCGCCGGCACGCCGCCCAGATCTGTATCGCGAGGTTGTAGATCGCATTCGCAGTGCCGATACCGATGTGGTCATCAACCTCACTACCGGCATGGGGGGTGATCTCTACCTGGGACCGGACGACAATCCTCTCGATTTCGACATGGAAGCCACCGACTGTGTAGGCCAGGTCGAGCGCATGGAACACGTTGAGGAATTGGTGCCTGAGATCTGCACACTCGATTGTGGCTCCTTTAACTACCCCGTGGGCAACTATGTCTATGTATCGACCCCAGACATGTTGCGCACAGGAGCCTCGCGCCTGCAGCGCCTGGGCGTCAAACCCGAGCTCGAAGTCTTCGACATGGGCCATATCTGGTTTGCCAACCAGATGCTCGAAGAAGGCCTGCTCGATGCGCCCCCGCTCTATCAGGTGTGCTTGGGTATTCGCTGGGGTGCGCAGGCGACCAGCCGCAACTTTATATCCATGGTGGACAATCTGCCCGAAGGCGCCAACTGGAGCGGATTCGCGATCGGTGCCGACGAAATGCCAATGGTCGCACAGGCCGCTCTGCTGGGCGGTAATGTGCGAGTAGGACTCGAGGACAACATTTATCTCGAGAAAGGTGTCCTGGCCACCAACGCCCAACTGGTCGAACGCGCTGTCACCATCCTGGAAAACATGGGCGCACGCATGCAGTCGCCCGCGGAAGCCCGCGAGAGCTTTGGCCTGAAAAAGCTTCAGGACCTGCAACGCAACGTAAAGATTGCCTAATGGTGGTACATCAGGGCGTCGCGCACCCAAACATGTGCGACATCATGGGCCATATGACCACTCGCTACTACGTGGCCATGTTTGATGATGCATCCTACCACTTCCTGTTCAAGGCCTTTGGCTGGGCCGGTGATCACGCCCAAACCGAGGGCGTGGGCTGGGCTGACGTGAAACACGTGATTGACTATGCCGATGAAGTTGGCGCGGGTGACCTCCTGGAAATCAGTGCCCAACTGGAAAAGATCGGCGGCAAGTCGCTTACCGTGTCTTACTCCATGTTCAACATTAGTCGTAATAACCTGGCGGCCACACTGCAGAGCACCAGCGTCTACTTTGACCTAACAGCCCGCAAGGCGATTCCCATTACCGATGCCATGCGCGATCAGGCATCCACTTACCTAGCCCCCGCTTCTCCCTAAAAATCAGTCACTTAAAGCGTCCGTTTGAGGTGCAATCCATGTATTGTCGCCGCGCCCGAGGTGGGATACTATTTCGCGCTCTTTGGATTGATCTAACGTACGACCGATGACTGTAGCAGAAGCCTTGCACACACCACTGCCGGACACTATTGAGCCGCGCTGGTGGACTGGAACCCCACCAATTGATCCTGAGCGGTTTACGATTGACTGCTCCAATTACCGTATGGATGCCGACGACCTGACCGCCGGCAGCGAGCTCGCTGAGCGCATGAATCGCGTTTACAACGAGATCGGCCTGGTCCACCTGGTTAACACCGGGCTTACCGATTTGCAGGCCATGCGCGCCGCTGCCCGTCTGGTCATGCCAGGACAGGTGGACTACGAAGGCGGCGCCAACCCGCGCAATGCCCTGGAACCCAACGTGTATGAAGTAGGTGCGCCCCTGAGTGCGTGGCTGCACTACCACCATGAGATGGCGTATATCGGCCATAGCATCGAAATGCTGGCCTTCCTGTGCAAGCACGCTCTGGAAGAAGGTGGCCAGACGTTTGTATCGGACAACCTCGCCGCCACCGACGCTATTCTGGCGACAGACTTTGGCCAGAAGCTGAAGCGCCTCGGGCTCTGCTATCACCGCAACCTCACCGACCGTGAAGCCTTCGCCGATCGCGAAGCCATTGGTGTTTACAACCACTGGCAGCAGTCAATGATGACTGAAGATCCGGATCAGGCTGTCGAAATGGCCAAAGCCAAGGGCCTGGAAGTGGAATGGGGACCGAACCGACTGCTCAAAACCCGCTACTACATCTCGGCCTTTGAATACTATGCGCCACTGGATCGCAATTTGCTCTACTCCAGCGTGGCCGACGACGGCGTGTGGTTCGATACCTGGCCCATGGTCATGCAATTACCACTGGATGAGCGACCACTCAAACTGACCTTCGGTGACGGCTCTGAAATGACCCGTGACGAAAAGAAACTGTTTATCGATATCTACGATCGCTTCGGTATGCCGATCAACTGGCGCCAGGGCGATGTAGCACTGGTCTGCAACTATCGCTTCGCTCATGGTCGCCCTTCCATCGCCCTTAAGCCGGGTGACAAGCGCGATCTGGGCGTGTTGATTGGCAACAGCTATGACCGTATTGGAGATGTAGACGGCAAGTGGTAACTGACGGCCCGGACGATTTTCGCGCCGCCTCACCGATACCTCAGCAAGTGGCTGAACAACTAGAGACTTAACGTTATGCGCAAGCTCGTTTCCATCCTGCTTCTGTCCACCCTCGCTCCCACTGCACCGGCGGCCTCTGCCGATGGCATCTGGCGCACCGAGGCCAATGCTGACAACGCGTTCCTCGAAGTGACCGTCGGCCCCTGTGAATCCGATAACAGTAAAACCTGTGGTGTTATCACCCGCGCCCTCACCGAAGACGGCGTAGCTGACGATTACCCGCACCTCGGCCGCGTGATGATTGCGGACATGAAGGACAAGGGCGATGGCGAATATGCGGGCGGCCGCATTTGGGACCCGGAGCGCGACAAGGAATTCAAATCCACCATGGTCCGCTCAGGTAACAAGCTCACCGTAGAAGGCTGCGTGGCGTTCCTCTGCGACGGCCAGACCTGGACACTCGTCGAGTAAGCGCGCCTGCGCCGCGCATGCTCAAGAAAGTTCACCATATCAATCTGCTGGTCAAGGATTTGGCCAGCGCCATTCTTACTTATCAACAGGCCTTTGCCCTCGATGCAATCGAGTACGGCGAGCTCGACGGCCGTGGCGTCAAGACCGCCCGCTTCAAAGCTGGTGAAACCTGGATCGTGCTCATCGAACCGACCAACCCCGACGGCGTTCCCGGCAGACATCTTGACGAACACGGCGAAGGCCTGTTCATGTTGTCTTTCGAAGTGGACAACCTGAACAGCGCAGCAGCGCAGATTGACACCGCCGTTTCAGGCCTGGCGGACACCCCGCAGCGCACAGGCCTCCAAGGCTGGCAGGTGCGCGACCTCGCCCCCACCACATTCCATGGTGCGGTATTGCAATTGACCGAGGAAAACGACGACTGATTGTATTCATTTTGAAATTTATTTTTCATTGTGAATCCAATCCCCTCCAATAGTCGTACTCCCTTTCATCGTGACAAGCCTGTCACGAAAAACAATGATTCTCTAACAAACTGATTTTTATAGCTTTTCTCACTGACCCCAGCTTTTTGGACTTTGGGAACTGCTTTTTGGCACGGTTCCTGCGGTCTGGCTTCAATAATATTAAAGTCGCTAAGACTGCAAAGGAAATCAATGATGACGAAAAAACCACTCGCTGGGGTGCGCGTTCTGGACCTGACTCATATGCTGTCAGGGCCCTATGGCGCCATGATTCTGGCAGATCTCGGTGCTGAAACGATCAAGGTGGAGCCGCTACAGGGTGAAGGCACCCGGAAACTGCTAGCCACCGATCCGGCCAACTCCCTGGACGGGATGGGCGCCTACTTCATTACCCTGAACCGCAATAAACAAAGTGTCGCCATCGACCTCAAAAGCACCGCGGGCAAGGCAGAGTTCTATCGCCTGGTGGAGCAATCCGACATCGTCATCAGCAACTTCGGCGCAGGGGTACCCGAGCGTCTCGGCATCGACTATGCCACCCTGAGCGAGATCAACCCACGAATAATTACTTGCACGGTAACGGGCTTTGGCTCGGACGGCCCCAGCTGCAAGGATCCCGCCTTTGACCAGGTGGCACAGGCCACCGGTGGCGGTATGTCGATTACCGGCGTCGACACCGATCACCCGGTGCGGGCCGGTATTCCTATCGGCGATCTGGGCGGTGGCATGTTCGGCGTAATGGGCATACTCGCGGCCTTGTATGAACGTGAACAAAGCGGCCATGGGCAACACGTGGATATTGCCATGCTCGATTGCCAGATCTCACTGCTCAACTACATGGCCACCATGCACTTCCTGTCAGGTGAGGACCCCTACCCCATCGGCAATGCGCACTTTGTGCACGTGCCCTACAACACCTTTCGCTGCGCCGATGGGTTCATCGTCATTGCCGTGATTACCGATAATTTCTGGCAAAACCTGAAGCAGGTGGTGCCCTGCCCAGCTTTCGACGATCCCGCTCTGGATGAGCAACCCGGGCGATGGGCCGCCAAGGATGTCATTGAAGAAAACCTGAACGCGATGCTTCAGGAGCAGAGCTGCGACTACTGGCTGGAGAAGCTTAAGCAGCAGCGCATTCCCTGCGCGCCGGTCAATCAACTCAGCCAGGCCCTGCGGGATCCCCAGGTGAAGCACCGCAATATGGTGGTGGAGCTGCACCACCCGGATGGTGACAGCACCTACGGTCCCGGCAACCCCATCAAGCTGTCGCGCGCAGACGACGATGTGTTCACCGCTGCACCACTGCTGGGCCAGCACACCGATCATGTATTCACCGAGCTGCTGGGCTACGACCAGGCGCACATCACTCGATTGAAGCAACAGGGAGTGATTGCATGAACGCGGACAGCATCGTGATAAACGAAGTCGGTCCTCGCGACGGCCTGCAAAGCCAGGACCGCCACCTGAGCGTTGAAGAACGCCAGCGGCTCATTGAAGCACTCGTCGACTGTGGAATAGCGCATATCGAGGCCGGTAGTTTTGTCTCGCCGAAAGCCGTACCGCAGATGGCGGGTACCGGACAGCTCTTTGCACAATTGCCAGAGGCGGTGCGCCCGCTGCTGAGTGCGCTGGTACCGAACATGAAAGGCTACGAACTGGCCTGTAAAGCAGGCGCGCAAACCGTGGCCGTGGTTGTGTCGGCAACGGAAACCATGAACCAGAAAAACATCGGCAAGAGCCTCGACGACACACTCGCCATGGCCCGCGACATCATCAGCCGAGGACACAACGAAGGGGTTCGTGTTCAGGCCTACCTGTCGGTGGCCTTCGAATGTCCGTTTGAAGGCCTGGTCGCCCCCGCCACGATAGAGCGTCAGGCCGAATCGCTGGCGGCCTGGGGTGCCGATGAGATTGTCATCGCCGACACCATTGGCGCGGCTGACCCCGGCGCCGTGCGCCGCCTCATGGACTCGCTGGCAGCAAACATTGGACCCGAGCGACTCGCCTGCCACTTCCACGACACCCGCGCTCTGGGCCTGGCTAATGTGTACGCCGCTATCGAAAGTGGCGTGCGACGCTTCGACAGTTCCATCGGTGGCCTCGGCGGTTGCCCCTTTGCTCCCGGNGCAAAGGGCAACGTCGCCNCCGAGGATGTGGTCATGCTGTGCGAAAGGCTGGGATTTAGTACCGGCATCAAAATGCCCGCGCTGCTGCAAGCCGTCAGCCTCGCCAGCGAACTGACCGGCCACCCTCAAGGTGGGCGGGCCCATTACTGGTTAACAAATAACGCTGCCTGAGACGCACTCAGGCAAACACCAAGGAGATAACAAGCATGACATACCGATTGGGCGTAGATGTAGGGGGAACGTTTACCGACTTCCTGCTCATGAACGAGCAAGACGGCACGACTCACACAGCCAAGGTTCCCTCAACACCGGAAGACTCCTCGATTGGCGTCCTCAATGGAGTTGCCCGTATCTGCGAGGAGTCCGGTGTTACCCCGTCGGACATCAAACTGGTCATGCACGGCACCACCGTGGCTACTAATGCCGTTCTCACCGGCAAGGGCTCCACCGTGGGCTTGGTAACCACCGCCGGCTATGAAGACACGCTACAGGTGGCCCGCTCCTTTTGCCCCGGCGGCCTGGGCGGCTGGGTCAGCTACGTCAAAAAACCGCTGCTCGCGCCTCTGGAGCTGACGATCGGTGCCAGCGAACGTATCGGTGCCGATGGCACTGTTATTGCCGACCTCGACGAAAAGCAACTCAGAACCGACCTGCAGACACTCCACGCCCGTGGCTCGGTCGAGGCGCTTACCATCTGCTTTATCAATGCCTACATCAACGGCGCCCACGAGCAGCGCGCGAGAGAGATTGCGCGCGAGATTTTCAGTGATATCCCCATCTCCGTTTCCAGCGAGGTGGTACCGGAGATGCAGGAATACGAGCGCACCGAAACCACCGTGGTCAATTCTTATGTTAAGCCCGAGGTCGCTAAGTACGTTAACAACCTGCAGGCAGCACTGGCTGAGCGCATGGGTGATGACCTGCAGCTGTCCATTCTCCGCTCCGATGGTGGCCTTGCTTCCGCCAGGGCATCCGCTGAATCACCGGTCAACCTGTTGATGTCAGGCCCCGCGGGAGGTGTCGCAGGCGCCATCTACTTCTGCAGCCGCGCAGGCTTCGACAACATTCTCACTTTCGATATGGGCGGCACGTCTACCGATGTAGCCCTGATACAGGACGCACGAGCCCGCGTTCGCCGCGAAACCGTTGTCGGCGATGTGCGCGTGCGGGCGCCGTCGGTCGATGTCAGAACCGTTGGCGCGGGCGGTGGCTCTATTGCCTTCGTACCGGAACTCACCAAAGCACTGCGCGTCGGCCCTGAATCCGCTGGCGCTGTGCCTGGCCCCGCGTGTTATATGAAAGGCGGCGAGGCGCCAACCGTATGCGATGCCAATGTAGTGCTTGGCTACCTGCCTTCAGACGTGCAGCTGGGCGGTAAGATGGAGATTAACCGCGATGCCTCTGTGAAAGCCGTGCAAAGCGTCGCCGACGCCATGGGTATTGAGCTCACGGAAGCCGCCGAAGGGATTATCAAAATCGTCAATGAATCCATGTTCGGCGCCCTGCGTCTGGTCTCTGTTGAGCAGGGTTACGATCCCCGTGACTTCGCCCTCGTCGGGTTTGGCGGTGCAGGCCCACTGCACGCCAATGCCCTGGGTATTCTCACAGACGCCTGGCCGGTCATTGTGCCCCCTGGGCCCGGCGTCCTGTGTGCCTACGGCGATGCCACCACTCAGGTCCAGGATGAAGCGGCGCGTACCTACCTGACCATGAGCGAGGATCTCAGTGACGACCAGCTGATTGCCGATTTGCACGCCCTGCAATTGCGCGCGGGCGAGTCCCTGATTGCCGACGGCATTCCGGCTGAAGATCACGACATTACCTATCAGGCCGACCTCCGCTACGCAGGCCAGGCCTTCCAGATTACCGTGGACTTTACTGAGGAAGAACTCAAAGCCCAGGGACTGGCTCTGATTACCGATCAGTTCGATGCCGAGCACGAACAGCTGTTCACGTTCAAACTGGAAGACGGCCACGAGATATTGATGATTCGCGCCGTGGCCAAGGCCCGCACCCAGGCCATCGCCGAAGTTACACGGACAGCCACTGATACCACTCTCGCCGACTGCATCATTCACCAGAGCCAGTTCTATCATGGCGGCGCCTGGCATGACGCTGCCATTGTCGACCGCAATCAACTGCACGAGGGCATCCAGGTGCCCGGGCCTGCCATCGTCAGCGAAATGGACTCCACCACAGTGATTCTTCCCGGCTACGTCGCACAGGTCGATGTAGTGGGCAACCTACTGATTAACCCGGCGGCCTAAGGAGCGGACAACATGACAGCCTCAATTATCGAAACCAATAACGCGCCGCTTAACTCTGTTGACGTTGAAGGTGTAACCGTCGACATCATCGAAAATGCCCTGCGCAACGCGCGCGAGGAAATGGACGCGGTGTTATTCAGAACAGCCATGTCACCAGGCATTCGTGAACAGGGCGATTGCTTCCCGATGATCGCCAATCGCGAGGGCAAGATGGTCGTCGGTCAGTTCGGATCGTTCATCGGCCCCTTCCTGGACGCCTACGATGACGAAATCGAGGAAGGCGATATCATCCTCACCAACGACCCCTACATGTGTAATGCCGCAGTGTCCCACCTGCCCGACTGGGTGGTGCTGGTGCCGGTGTTCAAGGATGGCCGTCACATTGCATGGTCCGCAATGTTTGGCCATATGTCGGACAACGGCGGCATGGTACCGGGATCCATACCCATTCGGGCGACCTCAATTTACCAGGAAGGGATTAGAATCCCGCCCACCAAGCTATACAAAAAAGGCGTACTGCAAAGCGACCTGCTGGAACTCATTCTGCACAATGTGCGTACGCCCCAGTGGAACCGCTTTGACCTCAACGCACTGGTAGCGGCTTGTAATACCGCTGCAAAGCGCTGCGTGGAACTGGCGGAACGCTTTGGCGACGAAGTGCTCGTGTCCACCATGGACATTATGCTGCAACGCAATCACGCCGCGATGAAGCACATCATCGAGATGTTTATTCCCGAAGAACCTCGGGAGTTTGAAGACTATCTGTGTGACGACGGCATGGGCATGGGCCCGTACCGGATTCGCTGCAAGATGTGGCGCGAAGGCTCAACCGCCATCTTCGATTTCGATGGCACCGATCCGCAGGCACAAAGCTCGGTAAACTTCTTTCTCAACGAAGACATGTTCAAGATGTTCTTCGGCTCGTTCACGATTAACGTGGTCGACCCGCAAATCGTGTTCAACGATGGTTTCTACGACCTGGTCGATGTGCGCATTCCCCAGGGCACGCTACTCAAGCCCAACTTCCCGGCCGCGCTATCTGGCCGCACCCATGCACTGGGACGCATCTTCGACCTGCTCGGCGCGCTACTGGGTATGGGTGCACCGGAGCAAATGCTCAACGCCGCAGGCTTCTCCGATTCACCGCACCTGTTCTACTCCGGCTACGACGACCAGGGAGAATGGTTCCAATTGTTCCAGATCGGTTTCGGCGGCATCCCCGGCCGGCCGGTAGGCGACGGACCCGACGGTCACTCCTTGTGGCCCGGGTTCACTAATGTGCCCAATGAATTCATTGAGTCCTATTTCCCGCTGCGTATTGAGCAGTACGCGACAATCCCCGATTCCGGCGGCGCCGGTTTACACCGTGGCGGCAATGGCCTGAGCGTGGCCTATCGCTTTCTCGCCGACGGTGAAATCGGCATCCACGACGAACGCTGGCTGACCTATCCATGGGGCGTGCTCGGCGGCGAGACCGGCCAGCGCTCTACCAAGCGTCTGGTACGTGGCGACGGCAGCGAAGAATGGCTGCCGGCCAAAATCGAAGGCATTAAGGTGAAGAAAGGCGACCTGCTGTACTTCAACACCTGGGGCGGTGGAGGTTGGGGCGACCCATTCCAGCGCGACCCGCTCCTGGTGAAGCAGGATGTGGAACGCCGTCTGGTCACTGCTGAAGGCGCGAGACGCTATGGCGTTGTCATCGACGGCGACGGCGAAGTAGACGAAGCCGCCACCAACACCTTGCGCAGCCGGCTCAGTAGCGAACGAGGTGAGGTGACCGTATTCAATCGCGGCGGCAGCATCGATGAGCTAAAAGCACGCTGTCTGGAAGAAACCCACCTGTTTGCCCCAGTGTCACCGAGCTTCATCAAGGCGAGCTGATGAACGATTCGGTGTCCAGCCAGGTCAAAATTCTGATTGTCGGGTACCGCAAGTTCAGCGAACTTATCACGGCAGTGATTCCTGAGTTCGCTGAGCAGGCGGATATCACCATCGTCGAATCGCTGGCCCACGGAAACACTGAATACCATAGCCTGGTCGCGCGGCTGGAGCCCGACGTAGTGGCCAGCGCAGGATCGAACGCGGCCTATCTGGCCAACACCTTGACGCAACCCGTCATCAGCCAGGCGGTGACCGACACTGACATTATTGAAGCGCTGGCGAAAGCCAGGCGCATCGCTTCGCGCATCCACCTGTTCAGCTACCAGCCCGAGCGCTCCTTGCCATCTCGCCTGGTGGAAAATCTGCCCGGGCTGATTGACGCCGAGCTGATTCACCACAACTACAGCACCTCTGACGAGGCGAACGAAAAGCTGCAGCTGGTCATGGCCGAAGAGGCTCCAGAGGTCATCGTCGGGCCGAGCTTTACCTGCCACGAGGCAGAGAAACAGGGCGTAGCCACGATTCTTGTCTACAGCAAGGATTCAGCCCGGGACATGTTGCGCAAGTGCATCGAAATTGCGCGCCAGCAGCAGGGGCAGCTTTTGCCAACTGGCCTGAGCTCATCTGCTGAATTTGTGATCCGCTCCGACACCATGACGGCGATCGCACGCCTCGCTCAGACTTATGCACAAAGTAACGGCGCGGTGCTTATCCAGGGCGAAAGCGGCACCGGTAAAGAGCATATTGCCAAGGAGATCCATCACCGAGGGCCCTTTTCCGAAGGCCAGATGGTGGCGGTGAACTGCGGCAGCATCCCCGACGAACTGTTTGAGAGCGAACTGTTCGGCCATGTCGAGGGGGCATTTACCAGCGCTCGACGCGGTGGCCGTATTGGACTGATAGAACAGGCCAATGGCGGCACGCTATATTTGGACGAGGTCGGCGAAATGCCCTTCTCGCAACAGGTAAAGCTGCTACGCGTACTCCAGGAGAAGCGGGTACGACCGCTTGGCAGCAACCGCGAGGTGCCAGTAGATTTCAAACTGATTGCCGCGACCAATCGGGACCTGATGGCGGCGGTGAATGACGGTCAGTTTCGCGAAGACCTCTTCTACCGCCTAAACGTTTTCTCGCTACACATTCCGCCACTCAGAGAACGCATTGAAGATATCGCCGCTATTGCCGGCTATTACCTTGCCGACTACGGCAGGAAATACGGCGTCGAGCAAAGTGCAAAGACCGTTTTACCCCGGGTGAAAAAGCGCTTCAGCGCCTATGGCTGGCCCGGTAACGTGCGCGAACTGCAGAATTTTGTCGAGCGCATTGTGGTGAATCTTGCGGCCCGTCCAGACCGTGAGCTCAGCGACGAATTCATCGCCGGCATATTGCCTGAACTCCAGCGCAATAACGCTATCAGGCCAACCAATTCCCTGCGCGAACAGGAAGAAGCATCGATCCGCCAGGCCATGCAGACATTTAACGGTGACAAGGCTCGCGTCGCTGAATCACTGGGCATTAGCACCACCACACTTTGGCGCAGGCTTCGACGCATGCAACAGAACAACGACGACCCCATCAACCAGATCTCAAGCGGTAATTAATCCTAAAAACGGTAGGAGAAACACCATGTATGTAAGAAAAAAACCATTGGTAGCAGGGCTGGCGGCAGTATTGGCCACTCTTACAACGGGGCCGGCTGCATTGGCCCAATCGGAATCCATGACCATCGAAGAGGTGGTAGTGACTGCGCGGAAACGCACGGAAAACCTGCAGGATGTACCGATTGCCATCAGTGCCATCAGCGAAACCACCATTAACCGGGCTGGTGTTGAGCGCGCCTCAGACTACATTGCGCTAATCCCTAATGTGACTTTGGTGGACACTGCTAACGTCGGCGACACCCAGGTCAGTATTCGCGGTGTGGTCTCCACGCGGGACGCGGAATCCACCTTCGCCTATGTGGTTGATGGCGTATTGAGCACGAACCCGAACAGCTTTAACGAGGAACTGTTCGACGTTCAGCAAATTGAAGTATTGAAGGGACCCCAGGGTGCTCTGTATGGCCGCAATGCCGTCGCCGGCGCGATTCTCGTCACAACCAAAATGCCCAGCGACGAGTTCGAGGCGAAGATTGGCGGCGGCGTTGGCAACAACGACAGCTACAAAGTCAATGCCATGGTCAGCGGCCCAATTGCCGGTGACAACGTGCTCGGTCGCTTCGCGATATCCACCCGCGAGACCGATGGCCACTACGAGAACATCTTCACCAACAAAGATGACGCCGTGGACTTTATAAAGGACACCAGCATGCGAGGTCGCATTGTCTGGAACGTCAACGAGGACATGAGCCTGGACTTCCGAGGTGGCTACAGTGAGGTAGAAGCCGGCGCGATCAACTTTAACGCTGCCTTCGCCATCCCCGCCTTCGAGGCAGCATTTGGTGCGCCCGCCTACTTTCAGGATGTGAATGATCTGGATTTTCGCTACACCTCCAACACGCCCGGCGAAAACGAACAGGAGACCATGGATCTCTCTGTGAAGCTCGACTGGGACCTCGGCTGGGCTGACTTGGTGACCTACGTCGCTTACAACGACCTTGAGGAATACCTGCTGTCAGACGGTACCAGTGCCACGTTCTACGGCTACGAGGTCAACCCCAGCTGTCAGGCAGACCGGGCGGAACTCAACAGTTTCTCCCGACCGGACCTTTACGGCCCCTTCTTCGACCCATACGGTGTACTGCCTCCCGGCCCCGACACTGACTTCCAAGGCGTATACGGCCCCTATACGGCCACTAGCTGCGATGGCTACCAGTATCAGGAACGCAACCAGGAAGACCTGAGTATCGATGCCCGCCTGGTTTCTGCCGGTACGGACAGCCTTCGCTGGATTGCCGGTGTATACATGGCCGAGATTGAACGTGAGGTTGTGGTGGCCTATGGTGCCGATCAAGGTCAGGGCTTCCTGCGCCAGCCCTACGTGCCTGCTGATGGCCCAAACCCCACTGACCTGCTGTTCTGGGATGACTTCGACACCACGGTCTACGCGGTGTATGGCCAGCTCGAGTTCGACCTCACCGAGACACTGGAGCTCGCCATCGCCGGTCGCTACGACTATGAAGATCGCGAGGTCAGCAACAAGGTACCGAATGTAAACGGCTCTGGTTTGAACGGAAACCTGAATGATCCCGCGTTTTCCGGCAACCCAGTGCCAATCAACCCGGCTTACGTGAACAACCCGAACGGTATCCCCGACCGCGACGACAGCTTCAGTCAGTTCCAGCCGAAGGTCACATTGAACTGGGCGACCACAGACAACATCAATCTGTACGCCAGCTACGGCATCGGCTTCCGCAGCGGTGGTTTCAACTCGGTGGGTACCGAAGACTTGCTGAACTTCTGGTTTAACTCGGGTTTTGGCGGCCCCGGTGAACTCGTGGACGCGCAGATTTCGGTCACCGATGACTACGATAAAGAGGTGTCGACCACCTACGAGCTGGGTTTCAAGTCCGAGCTGTTTGACAACCGCCTGCGTTTGAACGCAGCGGTGTTCCGCAACGAGGTGGAAGACAACCAGTTCTTCGAGTTCTTTGCCGGTCCCTTCGGTCTGCTGCGCTCGGTCACCACGATCGATGAGATGTATGTGCAGGGCTTTGAAGCCGACTTCCAGTGGTTAGCCACTGAAGGCCTAACCTTCTACGGCGGCATCGGCCTGCTCGATTCCGAGATCGAGAAAAACAAGAACCGCCCCTTGTCTGAAGGCAACGATGTACCCCAGGCACCGGACACCACCGGCAACCTTGGCGCTGAGTGGGTCTTCCCCATTGGTGGCGTCGATCTGGTGACCCGCCTGGACTGGCAGTACGTGGGCGAGACCTGGTTCCACACTCTGCAGGGTGAACAGACCCCAACCATCTGGAACTTCCTGTTCCAGGCCCCCGGCGCCTTCGCCCAGGACTTCAGCAGATCGTCACGCGATGCCTACGACACGCTGAACCTGCGCGTGGGTCTGGAAGCCGAGAACTGGACCGTGACCGCCTGGGGGCGCAACATCACCGACGAAGAGTACCTTCAGGAAGTGATTCCCGCGCCTGAGTTCGGTGGCAGCTTCAACCACCAGTCTGGCCTGCGCTCCTACGGAGTGGATTTCACTTACATGTTCTAACTCGAACTGCCCCATCTACGCCCGGCCATCTCGCGATCGCCGGGCTTTTTTGTATCTGACTGTGTGATTTATGATAGAAAACTGAATATGAGGTGTCCTTTTGCACAAATTTTCATAACCAACCTTTGGGTAGCGAATGCTAGCCTTTTTAGGCGAAGCCCTTTCTGAGCGGGCGCTCATGTTCAAGGACTTGAAATGGCGTCACGGATGGCGCCTATAATATTTCGATGGAGCCCACTAATCGATTCATGCATCGACGCCAGACGTCAACGACACCTTTGAGGCCGTGATAGACCCGGGCTGGGATATTGCAAATGGCGTCTTCATAAGTGCGCGACACTGACAGAATCAGGTCAGGAAGCTCATCGTTGTTCAGGTCGGTCAACACGATCGCAGCGTGTTATCCGGCAACAGGGACTGAATCCCACAAAAAGTCGTAAAGTTTTCTTGCACGGCAATATAATTTCCCCAGACCACATATGGCAGCGAGCGTTTCCGGATGCTTACTAATCTCTCCAAGGATTCACTCCGTATCACATATAGTGATTCATGGAGGTAACACACTGTGTTCGATATATTTCGGCGCTCCCCCGTCAAGCAACTGAAGAAACAACACGAAATGCTGCTGACCAAGGCCTTTCAGGCACAGCGCAACGGCGATATTCGGCAGTATTCATTGCTTACCGCCGAAGCGGAGGCCCTGCGTGAAGAAATCGAGGCCATGGAAAAGCAGGCTCACTGAGCTATCTGTGGCATAGCTGTCTTATGCTCTGGGTCATAATCTTCATCATTGCGGCGGCATGCGTCTTCCTTCCCGGCCTCTGGGTGAGACACGTGATGCGCAAATACAGCAGTCCCACAGACCGCTACCGGGAACAAGGCAGCGGCGCTGACCTCGCGCGGCATCTACTCGACCGCTTCCAACTCGGGCATGTAAAGGTGGAAGAGACGCCCGCCGGCGACCACTACGACCCGACCGACAAGGCCGTCCGCCTGACGCCCGACAACTTCGACGGCCACTCCCTGACCGCCATTACGATAGCCGCACACGAGGTTGGCCACGCCATCCAGCACGAGCGCGGCGAACCGCTCTTTCTGACCCGACAAAAACTCGCGAAAGCGGCTTACGTGGGCGAACGTATAGCTGGCATACTGCTAGTGGCTGCCCCCGCCATCTTTGTGCTCACCCGTGTGCCGCAGGCAAGCGCACTGACACTGCTTATCGGCGTATTTTCAATGGCACTGGGCACCCTGGTACATCTGGTCACCCTGCCCGTGGAATTCGACGCAAGTTACGGCAAGGCCCTGCCGATCCTGCGGGAAGGCGAGTACCTCCATGATGGAGACCTGGAGCATGCGCAGAGACTTTTGAAGGCCGCCGCGCTGACATACGTGGCGGGCTCCCTGGCGAGCCTGCTGAACCTCGGCCGATGGATCGCGGTATTTCGCAGATAAAGCACAAATGTCCTTTCACACGGTGTCCCGTCACCTGTAATCGAAGCTGTAGAATACTGATCAGAATAAGACCGGTAGCTTTGAGTAGCAAAGATCACGGAGACGATCAGCGCAGGCTTCTCCATCGTCGACCTGCTTGCGCAATGAATCTCTTACTGGTCGCTACCGTTGCTACTACAGCTATTGACTATGGTAACAGCCTTCTCGACCGGTACTCGTTGAGTTACCTATGCAATAATATTCACGCTGGCAATGATCAGGTTCTGGCCGCGCTAGCACATGATTCGTGGATATATTCACTTCTCCTGAAGAGGGGGTCGCTCATCCATCCCAATCTCATTCCGCATCAACATCGATACCATCTATAGGGCAGCCTTATAGGTCATCTAGATATTCCCCATAGGCTTGGCACAGCCTGCGCGGCTCTGCATGCGCGAACCGATAAAGTCAGCATATGCACGAGCGCCCTTGACCTACGCAGCTATGGAAAGCGCTAATGGCACAAATGCTGCGTTTACCCAACAAGCTAGAGTGCGGCTATAATCCAAAGAGACTAAGTGTTCGAGGGCATTGCTATTGGTTTACAGAATCAGGGCATTATTCATAATCGTGGCCGTGATCATAACTCTTACGAGCCTCTATTGGAGTTTTCGGTTGCTCAGCCCTACGCCTCCAAAACTACTGACTATGGCGACGGGACCTGCGGGCAGCGCCTACGAAAAATTGGGAGAGCTGTATAAGGAGACTCTCGCAGAACATGGCGTAAAGGTTGAACTGATAAGTAGTCGAGGTGCCATTGAAAATCTAGAGATATTGAAAAATGGACAAGCGGATGTAGGTTTCGCCACTCTAGGATCTCCCGAAAGTGAGGCCGCTGAAGAACTGCGCTCACTTGGAGCTATGTTTTTCGAGCCCCTGTGGGTTTTTAGCAATAACTCGGAACTTGATGCCGGCAACGTAGAAAAGATACGTGATCTTCGGATTTCAATTGGACCACCGAAAAGCAGATCGAACTCTGCTGCTAGGACACTGCTGTCTCTAAACGGTGTAGATCCGAAGACGGTGGAAATTTCTGAATATGAACCGGCACACGCTGCGGCGCTACTAAAGGCCTCCGACATCGACGCCCAATTTGTTGTCAGTAACGCTATTTCACCTGTTATAAGTGAGCTACTTCGAGCGGATGGCATATCGCTTATAGATTTCGAGCGCGCCGATGCCTATGTGGCGCTCTATCCGGAACTAACAAAGCTTGTCGTCCCTGCAGGCGTTGGCAGCTTCGCCCTTAACCTGCCCCCCCGAGATACGAGAGTCCTCGCGTTCACGGCGATCCTTGCAGTACAGGAAGGGCTACACCCGATCACACAAAGCCTGTTCCTTGAGGCGGCGGAACGGATTCACGGCGACCCAGAACTCTTTTATCGGGCGGGTGAATTCCCTCAAGCCCGAGATCAACTCATTCTTCTGAGCGACAGTGCAAAAGCCTATTACGCCGATGGTCGACCGCTCTTACTTAGGCTACTGCCCTACCCCGTTGCCGTGCTTGTGATGCAGTTATTGACTGCGGCAATACCATTGATCGGGCTCGTATACCCTATGTTGAAGGCTATGCCATCTGCGTTTCACTGGTTGATGCGCCTTCAGTTTCACCGCGTATATACAGAGTTAAGGGCTATCGATCGAGGCATAAATGACGCTAGCGATGACATACTAGAAAGCAATCAGCAACGGCTGGAGAGTCTACAGCACAGAGTAACAACGCTGCGTGTTCCCGTTACGTACGCAACTAAAGTATATGCATTGAAGTCACATATAGGCGGAGTTCTGCAAAGAGTGATAGACACAAGACAAAAGCGTGCCGACACACCTTGATCTAGTTTGAGGGGTTTTGCCAGGGGCAACTGGGGAAATCGTATCTACCGCTCTCTATCACAGGCAAAATCGTCTCGTTAGGCATTAAGACTATATCTATAATAATACTACCCTAGTATGGCAGCGCTACCTGACTGAGCGATGCATGTGGTGGAGGGATATTTTTGATCTCATTACCAAACGCAGAAAGCTCTCTTTAGACACTTTACTAATGCTGATTCACTGCATGGTTTACTATCCGCTTAAAACGCTTCCAGCTAAACATCATCACCCAGTCTCTCCCAGTCGTATGCACTAAGCGTTGCAGAACGCGAAAATCCACACAATTCTTTATTCTAGTGTAAGTCAGTGCAACGCTCGGCTTATCTAATTCCCCTCTATCACTAGCCGTACCCGTAAAACAGGCGTTTGGTGCAAATCTTGCCTATACTTTTTTAACCACAGGCACTCACCAGTCCAAACAGATCGGATAGAAAGCAAACTGACGCGGTAATGGTCTATTCAAACTGACAAGTGCACGATTGTAAGAAATAGTCTCGAGGCATTCTCAGATGCGATTAACTCAACTCATTGCCACAAGTCTGCTGTTAACAATGTTTACATCAGACTATACCGTCGCCGACGACACGACCATCGAGCAAACCGACGATGTAGATGCGCTGGTGGGCTGGGACGCGGCAGAACCCGATGAAGGTAGCGATAGCCTCGATGAGAGAAGGGCGAACCTGGATAATCGCGCACAGGAACTCGCTTACTGGCTTGATGGATTTTTTGGCGATCCGCAGTATGACCTCGACAAGCCAGAATCGGTTGTCAGATTAATAGCAATCACCGACTGGGATGAGGAAGACGGTGCCGAGTTCAAATTTCGAGTACGCGGTAAAGTCCAACTGCCGAACGTGTCAAAGAAGCTGAACCTGGTTTTTCGGGGTGAGGAATCAGACGATGACGAGGAGCTAGAACGCTACGACGACTCGGTCGCACTTGAATACAAGCTCAATGAGGGCACACGGTCGAAGTTCGATGCAACCATAGGATACTCATCGCGGGGTGTGCGCCCCGGAGTCAGGTACAGAAACGAGGGGCCATTTACTCGTAACTCAAGCTATCGATGGGTACAGCAATTGCAATACACCAATAAAGACGGCTTCTATACAACCACTCGGATTGATTTCAATCGCTCTTTCGGAGAGAACTATGGCATTCGTTGGGATAACCGCGGCATCTACGGTGAAGAGACAGAGGGCATTGAATGGCGCTCAAAATTGTCCCTTCGCCAAAGGTTGGGGGTGGATACGGATAGGCCCACTGCTTTGAGCTACTTTGCCGCGGTCAACGGTGTAACCCAGGTCGAAGATTTCACAAAGAATTACCGACTGGGGGTAAGGTTCCGCAGGCAGTTCTACAAAGACTATCTGTTCCTGGAGCTAGAGCCAGCTTATAACTGGCGTCGCAAAGAATACGAAGACAACCGCGACACAGTTTTTTCCATCAACATCAAACTCGAGATGGCTCTGGGAAAAGACCTAACAGACTGATGATACACGTCAATGGCGTCCTTTCTGGCTTCGCTTGCCTCGGGGACCGTCCTCGACTGCTGTGGTTTAAGATTGGGGCTTAAAGTTGTCTCTAAGCGCTCAAAACAACAAGAAGCATAGAGTATGCTTCTTTGCTTCGACTAGTAACTGTTTTTCAACTGAAAGGTAGCAACACGACTTCTAGGCTATAAAATAGATGAAAAAGGAGCATGCTTTCACTATGCATTAGCAATTTGAATGTAGGTGTTAAGACTCATTGACTCGGAACACGCTTACACTTCTTCATTCTAGGCCAAATTGATTCTTTGGGAGGACCCCGCCCATAAAACTGCTGTGCCGGTCATTCTTCGACCGAAGACATCAAGCACACGATAAGCGGTGATCCCAGGTAATTCTGTAAAGATCATCTATTTTTGCAGGAGCAAACCGGAATGAGTACCATACATGTAGATCCTAGCCCCGCTTCGATGCTGAACGGCCACTACATCATTCTAAAAACTATAAGTGCCACCTATGACTGAAGAACATCTGCGAGTAATTATCGTCGTCTATACCAGCGCCTTGCTTCCTCTTGTAATAGTGCCCTTGCTTCACTGGCGCAAGAAGATCCCCTCTTGGTCACTTCGGGTTTATATCGTCAGTTTCCTATTCTGCGCGCTCGGCTGGGAACTATGGTTTACTTTCGGCTTGCTAGATGGTGACCCTGTCAATGTACGTCGCGCCACTACCCTGAATGAATGGATACCCGAGCACATCAACTGGGCCATGAATTCGCTGGCAGACGCCGGCAGTATTGCACTGGTTGCCCTTTGGCTAGCCTGGTCCCTCACCGGCAAAAACAGCGATATTTTTCGCCACTGGCACTGGCCTGCCTTTGCCATAATGATGGCGTATTGTTTAGGGCAAAATATTATCGTGGAGATGTACCTTTATCACGACCAACTGGCGATTGGAAAACGTCTTTCATGGGCACCATTGGCACCCACTGGTCCATGGTACAACCCAACGCTATTCGAGTTTCGTGGCCGAACAATTACCTTGCAGGGGCAGGTCCCCTGGCTTCTTATGACCCCCATTCTGTACTGGCTCACTATCTTGCTGGCAAACAGCCAACAAAAAATGCCCCAAAACCCGGAGTCCGGTAATAGCGACGAGACCCTGAAGCCGTCCTTAGCGCGTGAAACCGTTTAGATAACCGGGCGACTGTTTTTTAGTTGCGTACTGAAACCGGTATAAGTCGCCATGGGTGCTGAGACTGCTCACCCAGTCAGTTGTGTAGGTTCGGTAAAAGCGAGCCCAGTCTGCAAAGGCAAAATCGCGGGCAAAACTATAGCTATCGGCTAAATTTAGCCCTTATCGCATGAACCACGCCTAACGCCCCCATTGGCGGAAAGCAGCTGGCTGCAAGTCCAGCACAGCTTCTTGAGCTAAAGCACCATGCGCCTACTACATTTCATTCATTGCGAATCTTTTAGCTTATTTAGGTGCTTCCTTTGCCTCAACCGTGAGGCTGTGCCAGAGAGTGCTCTCTAAAGTCTATCACTCCAAAATCTCTACAGTCACAGCCTCAATCGTACCGGTGAACAAGGAATCCCTTGCCGTGGGGAAAACGCTTTGCGCAACTTGGGTCGATAAATCAACACCCACATCGGTTGTCTCATCAACAGTATACGCATTCATAATAGTGCGCTCGATTCGCTCACGGGCAACTTCTTTGCCGTTGACTGCCAAAATCGCTGTGCCTCCCTTGCCTCGTCCGTCGCCATCATAATCAAACGTATAGGTGATTGTAGATTCACCTTCGGGAAGTCGTTCGGATGACTTCAAAGAGGTAATATGATGCTGAAGAAAGTTGTAAGTAAAAGCAGGATAACCGTCGGTAACATAAAGCGCCCAACCAGAGTGGCTTCCACCCTGCGCCAAAATAACACCGTTCGCCTCTTCATCTCCCCGAACTCCAACAGCAGCAGTGATCCGGCTGGAGGTGTTCTTGACGTTTAGGAAAGTGTCCTCGGCCATGCCGATCATACCAGGAAAGACTGTTAGTGATTTCCGGCCATCCATTAAATCAATCCGCCCGGCGGTTTTGGCATCCATACGATCCAGTAGTCGCGTATCGAGTGGTAGAACGTGGTTCTCAACGGCCTGTTCCATAAATACCTTAATCATCTCGTTCAACTTTTTCGGCTTATCCTTTGCGAGGTTGTTGCTTAGGGAAAAGTCATTGCGAAGATCGAAAAGTTCCCAACCCTCCTTGCTTGTGATCGGATAGCGTGACTCGGGATTCCAGGGAGTGGTCTGAATCACCCGAGCAAACCACCCTTCATGATAAATTCCGCGATTTCCTACCATCTCGAAATACTGAGTTTTATGACGCTCTTCGGCATCGGCATTATCGAAAGTGTATACGAGGCTAGTACCCTGCATCGGAATCTGTTTAACACCGTTGACATACTCCGGTTCGGGAATCCCGGCGACCTCGAGAATCGTTGGCGCTATATCGATAACGTGACTAAATTGCGTGCGCTTCTCACCCCGAGCCTTGATCATACTAGGCCAGTGAATAACGGTGCCATTTCGAGTGCCTCCGAAGTCGCCGGCTTCCTGCTTTGTCCAGGCAAAAGGTGCATCAAATGCTACAGCCCACGACGCGGCCATGTGTGGATAACTTGTGATAGTACCCCACTCATCGAGGCGCGAAAGCTGGTATTCAACGGTCTCTGGATAGCGATTCATCATAGAATACCAATTGAAGTAACCATCTCGTTCTCCTTCCGCACTGGTTCCGTTGTCTCCCGAGATGTAGATAACCAGTGTGTCATCAAGAATGCCCATGTCCTCCAACGCATCGACAACCCTGCCGGCCTGATAATCAGTATGCTCTACAAGCCCCGCGAAGAACTCAGCCTGCCTAGCATACAGTCGTCTTTCATCGGCAGTATGACTATCCCAGTCATCAACCTCATCTGGCTTTTGCGCTAAAACAGTGCCCTCAGGAACAATTCCGGCTTCTAGCTGACGCGCCAAAGTTTCCTCACGCAGCTTGTCCCACCCTTGATCAAACTTCCCACTGTATTTGTCGGCCCATTTCTTATGTACCATGTGGGGTGCATGAACACCTCCGGTTGCAAAATATACAAAGAACGGCTTTTCAGGGGTCATCGTTTTCTGAGCCCGCATCCAGTTGACAGCCTGATCTGCTATGTCCGCATCGAAATGGTAATCTGGGTCGCGAATTTTATCTGTGTCGACCAAAGCGAATCCGTCGTGAATGTTTGGACGCAAGAAATTAACTTCAGCGCCAATGAAACCGTAGAATTTCTCAAACCCCTGGCGATTAGGCCAATTGTGTTGGGGCCCTGAAACACTAGTATCGGTGAGTGCGGTCTCATGCCATTTGCCGAAAGCTGCTGTGTTGTAACCGTTCAGGCGCAGTATCTCTGCAACGGGCGCTGTTGTATTGGGAATCTGCCCGGTGTTGCCCGGAAACGCTGTCGCGATCTCTTGGACTGAGCCTACATTGACCATATGGTGGTTGCGACCAGCTTTTAATGCGGACCGCGTAGGTGAGCATAGCGCCGTAGTATGAAATCGCGTGTAACTTAGTCCGTTTTGAGCGAGTCGATCCAGCGTGGGCGTGTCGACTGGCCCGCCGAAAGTGCTGGGAACACCGTAACCTACGTCATCGGTAAGTATAACAACGATATTCGGTGCTTTCTCAGGCGGGGAAATTACCTGTAAGGGCGGCGGCTGAACTTTGTTTGCATCGACTTCTGTTATCGAGGGATAGTCAGGAGCGGCTATAGGGATACTATTTCGATCCAAAGCCGTCGGTTCAGCAGAAACCGCCTGTGCGAAAACTGAAGTAACGATAACAGCCAGTGCGCGCTTCACGAAATATAGAGTCATTTTTCGTATGCTCCCTCCAGAAATATGACAAGTCCAAAAAGGTCGGATGATCTCGCCTTCTAGACTCCCTGAAGGGAATTGTAGTAGAAGAAAAAAATATTGCCTGAAGTTCTTTTTTCAAAAGCCTCATCTGTGAACACTAGTTTTCACTAGAGATGGAGCGAGCTGTGTTTTCTCCGCACCGCGATCGTCATTCATAGCCCTACGTCATGACTAATCGCGTTGACGTACAAATACATTCGAATTCAAGAGGAGCTACATTCTAAGGAAACTCGTCACCGGGGCACGCGACTAGTGCACCACGAATAGGCAGGACAACAACTGGAAGACTACGCTTGGGATAGTACAGACGAAGTCTGTCAGGGTTGTGATGAGCCGCGTCCTTCGCGGCAATGGTGTTATGCTCAAAAATTATTGGCATGCATTTCGTCCAATACACTTGGTCGCGCTGAGAGACCGGCTTATCAATAAAAATCCCAGGCATGCACTTCGCTGTCGTGCACCCTGCTTAACTGTACTGGGTAACCAGGGCTTAATAGACCTCTGACTCAGCCATGGAACGCTGATGGGTAGAGTAACTTACACGCCACGAAGTGATTTAAATACAAGATAGACTGCTATCTGATGCTTTGACGCGGGCAGTATCTGGATTGCTGCACAGATTACATATTCAGCAGCGAACGGACTCCAGCTTTGCGCAAGCATGCTATCTGATCAGTTTTCTGCTCGCACACACCAGGCGAGAATGTGGATTAGTCTGGGCCCTATTCAGTCCAGCCGCATTCGCTCGATGATCTCCTCCAGCTCGCCTGACGCTCGCATTCTCGCGAGTTCAGCTTTGAGCTCGAGCGCTTGTTCGGGGCTTTCGGCCCCCAGAAAGAAGCGCAGGGGCTCATCACGAAAAACCGCATCATCGGCTATGGTGAGGTTGTTAACGCGCATGATCCCCTTGAGCGTATCCACATAAGCTTGGCCTCTCTCAGAGTAGGCAATCAGGCCGTCCGCCAGGGCCATGGAATTGAGTTGCTTAGCAGTTGCACGCTGTTCTGCCCTGAGGCGACGAAAATCTTCGTAGGCTGGATGAGTATTTAGGTTCAGGAAGTAGGCTCTAACACTATCAAAGGGCCATTCGTAGGCAGCTATACGATGATCACCTAAGTCCACACGTTGCTGCTCTGGCAACAGTCCATTCCCGCCATAGGTCCACTGTCCAAAAAGCGCATTACCCTGTGACGCGAAACGCGACGTGCCATACCCGCTTTCATACGCCGCTTGCCCCAATACCAATCCGGCTGGAATAATGTCGAGGCGATAAAGAGCAGTATCCATGATGCCAAGCCAGGCTGCGTCTGTAGCGTCAAGCAAAGCTAATTGATCCTCGCCCTTGATCCGTAACAGCTTTGCTAAATGGCGCATAGAGGTTAGTTCCTCAGCCGTCATCCCCTTGCCGCTGTCCAGTGCAGAGGAAATAGCCCGCAGTTTCTCGCGCCGATCAAGCACCAGTTGATTGGCATGCAGAACCATGGGAAGCATCGCTCGGTAAAACAGCTCTTTTTTATCCGCCACCTCAAGGTTGCTCGCCTCGATCGCCCATCTAGGAGAAATACCGGCGATGAGAATGCGTGGCACCTGCAGCTGTTCTTCGCGTTGATCCTCGCCCCACCAGTTTTCGTCCTTCATCCATCGGGTAATCTCGTCGAACCCAGAAAGAACGATTACCTCCTGAGCGCTAGCGAGAGGTGCAATATTAAGAGACATGACAAACAGCAGGCCGTTGAAAAGGCCCAAGGAACCACTGCGGTACTTACTCATATGAGGTGACCTCTAGCCGAAGAGAGACCAAAAAAAAGTAGGCGCCTCAGGCGAAAAAATCAAGCACGTAACACTCTACTAACCGCTCTGAGCAACGGCCAGGTTCACGTTTTGATAAATTGGGGACAGACCCCATTTTTAGGTCATCACCAGCAGAATCCAGGGTGACCCACTCTTTGCGACTCATGGGACCCAGTGCCCGCAATTGACGGGCGGCCCGTGCTGGCGCCTCGGGCGTCGACCGCAGCCGCGGTGGAAAAGCGCTATACAGCAGCCAGGGGATGAACACCATAGCGCACAGTGTCGGCACGCTGGAGGCCTGCAACCAACTGGCAACGTTCAGCTGCACGCCCTCCTCTGTAAGCATAGCAACGCCGGCGGGGTTGGCAGCCATGGCGGTTAACCAGAGCGCAAAAGAAAGCCCCAAGCCTGACATGGAGACCATCATCAGGTAGGCCCCCAAATCCTTGCAACTGTCCTCGCGCGGGCGCGAATCATTATTCTCGGCCAGAGAATAGACGATGGGATACAAGACACCCGAGCAGGCAGTGTTACTCGGAAATGCTGGCGCGATCAGCGCGTCGGTGGCGACCATGCTATACGCGCGCCCCAAGGAAGACTTGCCGAAACTGCGCACCAGCAGACAGCCAACCGGGGCACCAAGCCCTGAGTTGACCAAACCCCGCCCGACCAGAAAGGCGATAACAATTAGCAGAATAAAGCCGGCGCTAAATCCGGCGTAGGCCCGCTCCGGGGTTAGCGTACCAGTGAGCACAGCCACCGCCAGTGCCAATATCGCGGCAATAAATATCGACGCGGCACCGACAACCACTGAAAAAATGGTCGCCGCAAAAATGGCGAACAACTACCAGGCTCGAGGATTCACGCCCTCGGGCACCGGGGCGAACCAGATTCCGACACCCAAAATGACACTGATAAGGGGAAATAAACGCGACCGCATCGCGTTAGTTTGGTCCAGGAACAGAGCCAGCAAGGGGACAGACCCCATTCGCAAACAAAAAAGCCCGGATCTCTTGCAAGACCCGGGCTTTGAATTTGGTGGAGCTAAGCGGGATCGAACCGCTGACCTCAACACTGCCAGTGTTGCGCTCTCCCAGCTGAGCTATAGCCCCAAATTTTGTAGCTAACTCGTTGATCTATCTGGTTTTTTGCCGAAGCAATATCAACGAAGAGGTGCGCATTTTATTGACCCGGGCCTGCCCTGTCAAGGCGTTGGCGGCGAGAAATTGCAGTTGCGCTACAGCGACAGCCACAAGCGCAGCAAATGGCGCTTGCGCTCAGGCTCATCCCAATCTTCATACTCGGTTCGCGCGTGCAGATTGGTATGGTTTGAAAGCAACTGGATGTCGCCTGGCTGCAGGTCCATATCCAGGTAAATGCCCTCCTCTGCGGCGATCGCCTCGTAGGTGTCGAGCAGGTCCTGCTGCTGGGCGGACAGGGGCGGAACATCGTCGTGACGCATCGCGGAGCGGAAATAATCGGCGTGGTAAAAGGTGCGCAGCACACCTTCGGCGAAACGGCACGGAGGAATCGGCAAGGTGCTGCCTGCCTCATTCACTTCCTTGTCGCGAATATCGAGGCTGAAAGGCTCGTACAGACGGGCGACTAGCTCAGGGCGTCGCTTGCACAACTCATTGAACACCGTCACCGAGCTGACGATTCGGCTATGGCCACCGCGACGTGCCTTGTTGAGGCACAACAGGCCCACCACATCCGCAGCATCGCAGTGGTAGTCGATATTCGCAGCCGTTTTGTACAGGCGCACAGCGTCATCCTCGCGCTGGGCGCCGGTATCGATGACGTGCCCCAGCAAGTCACCATCGGGGTTCTGCTCGCCGGGCCGCCCCAGGTGCAGGCCAAAACACCAGAAGAATAATTCGCTCTGGGCCTGACTCCAGTCTTGGACCGGCACACCGCGAATCACCTGAAAACCCAATCCGCTACTGAGCGTGTCGCGCCAGCCTTGAATTTTCTCGCTCAACAACGGCAGAGGGAAATCTTCTGCCTGCAGTGTGCGTGTTTCTCGGCCCAGCGCTTCGGCGCTCGCCATAGCCTGGTGAAGCTCGGCCACCTCAGCGTCATTGAGCTGGTAGGCCAGCGCTTCCAAGGGCGCCATCTCGCGCCCTACCCAGGCAGCTTCGCAGGCCACCGGCTCCAGTCTGGCGGCCTCGTGTGGGCGATCAAAGTAATGTCGTGTTTGTCCGATAAAGCTCAGGTATGGGCTCGCCGTGGCCGTTTCCTCTCCGCGTAACGACGCTTTGGCCCGCTCAACCATCTTGCGCCACCATTTAATCACTTCGGGGCCAAGCAGCGGCATTGCCGCCCACCAGGTCACCTCAGCAAACAGAAACAGGCTGCCGCCCCAGGCGGCCTTTTGCGGGCCGGAGATATCCAGGAACGGAATAGCCGGCAGTATCACCCATGCAATACATGAGACGATAAGCAAACCATAGCCGCAAATTTCACGTAAACTCAGCCCAACCATTGTTTCACCATAACAACTTTTGCGAGGAAATTTCCATGTTGGGTAAAGGATTGCTCTGGGCCGCTGGACTCATCTTCTGCGCCTACGGTATTGCATGCTTCATCGACCCGAATCTGCCCGCCAACTACGCAGGGCTGCGCATTGGCAACGGCGACGCCTATGCGGAAATGGGTGCCATGTACGGGGGCCTGCAATTCGGCTTTGGCCTCTATTTGATTATTTGCGCCTTCCGCCCCAGCCTTTATCGGGCGGGCCTTATGCTGATTGTCATCGCCATCGGCTGCCTGGCGGCCGCGCGCCTTTACTCCGCCTGGCAGGCAGACTTCCTGGTAGGCACCTATACCTGGGGCGCACTGGCCTTCGAAAGCGTCATCGCCCTCATTGCTGCACGCTGCCTGTGGCGCTAATCGGAGTCTAACTGTGAAAATCAGCCCCGAAGCCGTCGGCATTTTCCACTACACCCTGCGTGATCAAAATGGCAAGGAACTCGAGACCTCGCGCGGCGATCAACCCACTGCCTATCTCCACGGCCGCAACAATATAGTCGCGGGTCTGGAGATCGTCATGGAAGGCAAAGAGGCCGGGGATGTGTTTTCTGCCACCGTCGCACCAGAAGACGCCTACGGCACACCAGATCCGGAGCGTCAGCAGCGCGTGCCCATCAAGCATCTCATTTTCAAGGGCAAGCTCAAACCAGGCATGGTTGTGCAGCTCAATACCAGCGACGGCCGTGTACCCGTCACCGTGACAAAGGCAGGTCGCCACAGCGCAGACATTGACACCAACCATCCCCTGGCTGGCCAGAGCCTGAGCTTTGATATCGAGATATTAGAGGTTCGCGCGGCAACCGAAGAAGAGATCGCCCACGGGCACGCCCACGGTCCCGGTGGTCATCAACACTAACTAGAGGTGGTCGCCGTTCAGGTAGTACCAGCGGCCATCAATTTTTTCGAAGCGGCTGCGCTCGTGTAAACGGTGGCCGCGGCCATTCACTTTAAATCGGGCGACGAACTCAACGATGCCTTCGCTGTCGTTATCGCCGCCCGCTTCAGTGTCCTTGATGGATAAACCAATCCAGCGCTGGTCTTCATCCAGCCGTACCCGCGTGGGTCGCGTATCCGGGTGCCAGGAGGCCAGCAGATAATCCGCCGCCAGTGTCGCAAAGGCCGTATAGCGGGATCGCATCAGTGCTTCAGCCGTCGGAACCACCTGTGCGCCGCTGATGTAAGGCTCACAACACGCGGCAAATACCTTGGCACTGCCACAGGGGCAGTTCGCAATATCAGCTCTGGTCATTCTCAGCGGGTCCGTACTTGGGCAGGCGCAGATCGAATAGAATGGCGCAAGCCCGCAGGCCAAAGGCAAGCGCGATGGAAATTGGCAACGCCCATTCTGTAAAAGGATGTAACGCGGTGTAGGACGCAGCGCCCAACAGCGCGGCGCTGACATAAATCTCCGGACCCAGCAGTACCGGTTCCTTGTTCAGCAGCGTATCGCGAATCATCGAGCCAAAGGTGGCTGTCATAACCCCCATGCCCACCGCCACAATGGGCGGCGCATCGAACTGCAGTGCTTTTACTGCGCCCAGCACACTGAATAACGCCAGCCCAACAGCATCGGCCCACAACAATACGCGGCTGATGGAATCGAACAGTGGCGCCATAAACCAGGTTGCCACCGAGGCTGTCACACAAATCCACAGGTATTCGGTGCGGGTGAACCAGAACACCGCGTCCGTCCCCAGCAACAGGTCGCGCAAGGTACCACCGCCAATGCCGGTAATGGTGCCGAACAGAATAAACCCGAGAATATCGTGGCGCCCCTGCGCGGCCGCCAGGGCGCCGGAGATGGCAAACACCGCCGTGGCCACCAGGTCGACCACTGTAATCACATCATTCATCAGCATTCGATGATATTCACTGGCACTTCAAGCACATTCACCGCGAGGCCACCCCGGGCGGTCTCCTTGTATTTGTCCTGCATATCCCGGCCGGTATCGCGCATGGTGCGGATGACCTGGTCCAGCGACACATAGTGTTCTCCGCTGCCGCGCAAGGCCATGCGCGCCGCACTAATCGCCTTGATGGCGCCCATTGCATTGCGTTCAATACACGGCACCTGTACCAGGCCGCCAATCGGATCACAGGTCAGGCCGAGGTTATGTTCCATGGCGATTTCAGCGGCATTCTCTACCTGCGCCGGTGTACCTCCGAGCGCGTCGGCAAGCGCACCAGCTGCCATGGAACAGGCGGAACCCACCTCGCCCTGGCAGCCTACTTCGGCACCTGAAATCGAGGCGTTCGTTTTGTACAAAATGCCAATGGCGGCAGCGGTCAGCAGGTACCGTACAACATCGTCTTCGGAGGAGCCGCTGCAGTGGTCGAGATAATACTTGAGCACCGCGGGGATAATCCCGGCCGCGCCGTTGGTGGGCGCAGTCACAATGCGACCACCTGCGGCGTTTTCCTCATTAACGGCCAGCGCATACAGCGTGACCCAATCCATGGTGTTCAGGGATGCATCGCCCAATGGTTGCTGCTCGCTCTTGAGCTGGCGATGCATCCCTGAACACCATGGATTGGG
>NZ_LWEE01000162.1:0-208 GCF_001635445.1 Halioglobus sp. HI00S01 | reverse complement strand
GCAGCTTGATCGCCGCAAGGATGCCGGTCATACCGGCGCCGATAATCGCCACGGATGGATTGCGTAAAGTATTGGCTGACATGAGTTGATCTCTCCTATTCGACCAGCACATGGTAGCGCTGGAACGGAAACAGCCCATCTGGATGCGGGACAAAAACTTATGAAATTCGGTCAATCGCCGTATGCCCGGCGCCTCTCTATCCGCAAC
>NZ_LWEE01000161.1:0-220 GCF_001635445.1 Halioglobus sp. HI00S01 | reverse complement strand
ATCAGCACCGTAGACCGCTGGCGATGACCTCCACACACACTCCCGCCATTTCCACTCCCGCTAGTGCGCAGACAATCAGCAACCGCGCATTTGCGGTGGAGTTTGGCTGGGCGTTGTTGGCACTCACCCTGAGTGCGCTGATCGTTATCGGCACTTATGTCAGCCTGTCGCCACTACTGGATCGCTTTGAGCAGGAGGCGACCCGAGACAATATTCGCCC
>NZ_LWEE01000160.1:0-206 GCF_001635445.1 Halioglobus sp. HI00S01 | reverse complement strand
TGCAGCTGACTACGAGCAGTACGCGACGCTGTTTGTGGGCGGCGTGCCGATGATCGCCTCGGACATGGTGAGTTTTGTGCGCAGCGACCTGGTCACGTTTGGCGGAGCCATTCTCGGCATTATGCTGGTGGTGCTGGCGGTGATTTTCCGCAGCCCGCGCTGGGTGGTGATTCCACTGGTCACCTGCTCTTCCACGGTGGTGGTTA
>NZ_LWEE01000159.1:0-218 GCF_001635445.1 Halioglobus sp. HI00S01 | reverse complement strand
AGATTGCCGGCCACTTGCGCAATGTGCTCGAGCAGGAGATGGTCAGCTTTGAGGACCCGGCCCTGTACCTGCTCGGTCGCGCGGCCTCGGGCAGTATGCGCGATGCCCTGAGTTTGACGGATCAGGCAATCGCTTTTGGTTCGGGCAAGCTGGTGGAGAGCGATGTTCGCGCCATGCTGGGTACGGTGGATCTCACCTTCGTCTACCAGATGCTGGAA
>NZ_LWEE01000158.1:0-220 GCF_001635445.1 Halioglobus sp. HI00S01 | reverse complement strand
GCAAAATCATAAAAGGCCCATGCGAGCACTTCGCATGTGCCGGCAGGCCTTGCCTGGGTGGTTGGGTCATCCACGGCTGGAAAAATGCACTATCGTGGAGACGTTCCGCTTGAAGGAGTTACTACAGAATCTGGCGATGAGCCTCGTGGACGGGGCCGCATCTTTGTGGCCGCGGTCGCTGCCGGCTGAGTCTGCGCTGCGCAATTGCAAGATCATCTCC
>NZ_LWEE01000157.1:0-220 GCF_001635445.1 Halioglobus sp. HI00S01 | reverse complement strand
TGGCCAGCATGTCTGGCGCGACCTGGATATTCATATCACGCTGCCCTCCGGGGCGAGCGTGGTGACGCCGACCCATCTCTGCTATGAACTTGTCGAGGAAGCCGGCCAGCTGCGTATATTTCGTCTGGCCGCTTACTGGGAGCTACTGACGACCGCACGCAGCCAGTCCGGCGGGGCTGGCGCACTGTGGCGCATGTTGCGCGAAATGGGTCCTCGGGGC
>NZ_LWEE01000156.1:0-220 GCF_001635445.1 Halioglobus sp. HI00S01 | reverse complement strand
GCCCCCGGCCTGATCAGCCCGGTAGTTCCACCGGCTGGGTGTCCAGCCAATCTCGTAACTTAAGCGCTTCGTCGCGGTAGGTCTTGCGCTCGGCGCAATCGAGCCCGGTGCGGCGCATAGCATTAATCAACCAGCGATCCAGACGACCCGGCAGCATTCCGGCGCCGGGCGTACAGCAAATGTGGTGCCAGTGCAGCCTGCCGTTTTCAAAGTGCAGTAC
>NZ_LWEE01000155.1:0-220 GCF_001635445.1 Halioglobus sp. HI00S01 | reverse complement strand
TAGCCAGCGGCTTCGCAAAGTAGCATGGTTTCACGGGTTTTCTGAGCCACGCCGCCAAGCGCGCCCTCTGATGGTGAGGGCCGGATAAAGGCCTCTTCCCTGCGCGACAATTCTTCCATGCGCGTCTTGTCGCCCAGTATCGAACCGCCCGCGATCGGAGAGCTTGGGTCTACCGCCAGCACAGCTACCCGCTTGCCCTGCGCAATCAGGTACAGGCCAA
>NZ_LWEE01000154.1:0-220 GCF_001635445.1 Halioglobus sp. HI00S01 | reverse complement strand
GCAGAAACAGCTTGTTGTTGTTCATGCCCAGCAGCTGGGTATCCTGAACGGCAGAAGCCAGGCGCCGGATAGCCTCCGCACGATCGCTGCCATAGGCGATGACCTTGGCAATCATTGGGTCATAGAAGGGGCTGACCTCCTGACCCTGCTGGATGCCGTGGTCCATGCGCAGTCCCGCGCGCTCGGGGTATTCCCACAGGCGCACCGTGCCGGTCTGAGG
>NZ_LWEE01000153.1:0-309 GCF_001635445.1 Halioglobus sp. HI00S01 | reverse complement strand
ACGCCGACGCGGAATACACCTGGATCATCGACCCTCTCGATGGCACCACCAACTTCGCACGCGGCATCCCCCACTACGCGATCTCCATTGCCTGCCTGCATAAGGGCAAGCTGGAACACGCGGTTGTACTCAACCCGGTACTGCGCGAGGAATTCACTGCCTCACGCGGCCGTGGCGCCTCTCTCAACGGCCGCGTGAGGCAGTGAATTCCTCGCGCAGTACCGGGTTGAGTACAACCGCGTGTTCCAGCTTGCCCTTATGCAGGCAGGCAATGGAGATCGCGTAGTGGGGGATGCCGCGTGCGAAGTT
>NZ_LWEE01000152.1:0-216 GCF_001635445.1 Halioglobus sp. HI00S01 | reverse complement strand
CTCGCCCCAGGCTGTATTGTTTTTACATCAGCCAGAGGGGCGCGCAGCTATGACGATGAAAACTAAAATCGATTCAATCATCAATTATTGCTTCGAGAACCAGTGCTGGGTCTATCAAGCAGCCCAGGCACTCGGATATACCGAAGCGGACGCCAAGGCGGCGGAAGACAAAATCAACACACTGGCGGAGTAGGGGACGATGCTCGAGAACCAAGT
>NZ_LWEE01000151.1:0-219 GCF_001635445.1 Halioglobus sp. HI00S01 | reverse complement strand
CCGCTCAGGATCAATTGGTGGGGTTCCAGTCCACCAGCGCGGCTCAATAGTGTCCGGCAGTGGTGTGTGCAAGGCTTCTGCTACAGTCATCGGTCGTACGTTAGATCAATCCAAAGAGCGCGAAATAGTATCCCACCTCGGGCGCGGCGACAATACATGGATTGCACCTCAAACGGACGCTTTAAGTGACTGATTTTTAGGGAGAAGCGGGGGCTAGGT
>NZ_LWEE01000150.1:0-218 GCF_001635445.1 Halioglobus sp. HI00S01 | reverse complement strand
TATTCCCCATGCCAGTGGCAGTGAAGCGGACCTGGACATTCTCGACGAAGTGCTGGCATTCACCGACACTCAGTCACTCAGGGATAGGCTTTATACGGAGCTGTCTGGCGGTGAACGCCAGCGCGTACAACTGGCGCGCTGCGTCGCTCAGGTGTGGCGCGCCCAGGACAGCGCCCACCGGGTTCTGTTGATGGACGAACCGAGTGCCGCGCTGGATC
>NZ_LWEE01000149.1:0-219 GCF_001635445.1 Halioglobus sp. HI00S01 | reverse complement strand
CGCCCGCCCAGAGTAAAGTGCCAGCGACTGTCCAGCGCTTCCGGGCTCCAAGTCGCCTGGGCGAAAACCGCCATGGAGGTATTGTCGGTAAAGGTGATATCGAATTCGGGCCCGGGCAGGCCCAGAGTGGCACTGCCGCTGGAATCGTGGGTACCTTCATCATCGTAGTAGTACAGCCCGGTAACCAGTTCGACATTGTCCCAACTACCCAGTAACTGA
>NZ_LWEE01000148.1:0-220 GCF_001635445.1 Halioglobus sp. HI00S01 | reverse complement strand
GATTGATTATGCATGTTCGGATGGGGCTGGCTTCGCGCGCGAAAGGGCCTTCATCTGGATGAGCGCGCAAGAGATCTTGCCGGAATGCGGGCTTTATCACGGGGTTGTTCTCTTTTGCAATAGCAATCAAGTCATGTACGTCCAGCCTTCTTCGATACTGATGGCCTGTAGTGTACGTTCCAACGCGAACCCAAAGATAAATGAACAGAAACGGAAGTAG
>NZ_LWEE01000147.1:0-219 GCF_001635445.1 Halioglobus sp. HI00S01 | reverse complement strand
GGACAGTCGCTGGCACTTTACTCTGGGCGGGCGCTACTCCGATGACGAGCGCGAAGCGTTCCGGCGCAACACGCGCTCAGCAGATTTTGCGGAAAGTGCCCCCGACGGTGCCAGCTACAAACGCGACTTCAGCAACTTCAATCCCTCTCTTACCGTGGCCTGGGACGTCAGCGATGACGCCAATGTCTACGCCAAGGTGGTCAGTGGGTACAAGTCGGG
>NZ_LWEE01000146.1:0-220 GCF_001635445.1 Halioglobus sp. HI00S01 | reverse complement strand
CCTCTGGCTGGATCGCCTGGAAAACATGCTGCAGCGCGACGAAGGCTGGCAACAGGCCGTTCGCGATTCCCTGACAGAGCGTGAAGACAACGCTTCACCGGAGTACCTGGCGGTTTACGAGCACAACAGTGACGTTATTTATACGGCGCTGGCAGCGCTGGCCAATACGCGTACGGACAAGCAGGACCAGCGCTGCCAGCGCCGTATAAATAACGTCACT
>NZ_LWEE01000145.1:0-200 GCF_001635445.1 Halioglobus sp. HI00S01 | reverse complement strand
GCCCAATACGAAGCCATGCTCGACCAGAGTGAGTACCTGTGAGGCACGTCGATCATCCGGCGACACACCGCCGGGATCATCGATGAGAACCACGCTGACCCGTGCTGTGGACTCATACAGGTAGGGTTTGCCTTTCACCCACCATGCCGTTAACACGGCAAACACGAGCATTGACGCAAAAATCAGCCACCGGGCATTAA
>NZ_LWEE01000144.1:0-358 GCF_001635445.1 Halioglobus sp. HI00S01 | reverse complement strand
GCCCTATCGACTTCGTCGCCGGGCAGATCGGACTGTCCGCCAGTCGGTCACTCGGTTGGATGTTCGCGCTGGCTAAGTAATGACCGAAAACCATAAGGGGATTGTTGTAATCTGGGTACGGGTTCAGTACTGAATGTAATGAACCAGAAAGTGGAACTACCCCCCCCCTAGACTTCCTCCAATAAATTGAATGCTTACCCACCATCCGCGGGGCGCTCCGCGCCGGCCGTGGATGGTGGGGGCCAGTTTCATCTTCAAGCCTTGCTCACCATCCCAACCAGTTGTACATCGCCTGGTTTCATTCCAATCAATGAATGCGGGAGCAAATCCATGAGCACAACCACAATCTACAACTTCA
>NZ_LWEE01000143.1:0-220 GCF_001635445.1 Halioglobus sp. HI00S01 | reverse complement strand
CTTTGTGCGCGAGCTCATCGACAACAATCGTATTCCCGAGGATGTGACCATCCAGGTATTGGTACAGGCCCGCCAGGAGCTGATCGAGAAAACCTTTGAAGCGCTTAAGGGCGCGCGTCGCGCCGTAGTGCATGTGTATAACTCCACCTCTACGGTACAGCGCGAACAGGTGTTTGGCCTCGATCGCCAGGGCATTATCGACATTGCCGTTAATGGCGCG
>NZ_LWEE01000142.1:0-215 GCF_001635445.1 Halioglobus sp. HI00S01 | reverse complement strand
GCCGACACCATTGGGATACCTGCGGCAATGCAGGCCCGATTCAGGGCGAAGCGGGTGGGAAAGTTATCACTGCAATCCACAACGAGGTCGACAGCTTGCACCGCAGCGGCAAGCGCGTCGCCAGCGAGGTGCTCTGTGAGCGTAGTTACCGTCACACCGGGATTAATATCAGCAATGCTCGCCGCGGCAGACACCGCTTTGTTGCGGCCAATATC
>NZ_LWEE01000141.1:0-267 GCF_001635445.1 Halioglobus sp. HI00S01 | reverse complement strand
ACAATCCGGTCTCCAGTGGTTCGACATGCAGTTCATCGAGGAAGGTTTTCACCCCCGGTACCCTTGCAAAGTTGGTGGCAAAATTGGCTCCGGCATCCCGCAGGGCCATGACCGCCGCCAGGTTTACCGCCGCCGCGTCACTCTGAAGGAAGGCAGTGGGCGTCTTGCCGTAAGCGGTCATGGTCCAGTCGGTAATCGGGTCACCACCGGTTGTCACCAGACGGAAGCGATAGCGCATCCAGATCTCGTAGACCTTGACGTTGGTGT
>NZ_LWEE01000140.1:0-204 GCF_001635445.1 Halioglobus sp. HI00S01 | reverse complement strand
CACGTGCAATAAGGCCGGCAACGTTGGGCCATTTTTCAGCGTCTACTTCGTAGCCGGCATATCCAGCATTAAAGAAAGGAGAAGCGATGCAGAGGTCGGCCATCATAAATTCGCCAAAGACAAAGCCTTCAGCGGGTACAATGCTCTCCAGGTAGTCCAGCACCGGTGGGAGTTTCTTCTCTGTGATTTTGGCGATCAGTTCCT
>NZ_LWEE01000139.1:0-258 GCF_001635445.1 Halioglobus sp. HI00S01 | reverse complement strand
GCTCCACAGTTGTCCGGATTTCGCCGAGCAAATCATCGACCTGCGACCACCCAGGTCGATGATTTGCTCGGCGAAATCCGGACAACTGTGGAGCGGGGCGAGCGTGTGTTGGTGACCACCCTGACCAAGCGCATGGCGGAGGACCTCACCGAGTACTTGAGCGACCACAGCGTGCGCGTGCGCTACCTGCACTCCGATATCGATACCGTGGAGCGGGTCGAGATTATTCGCGATCTACGCCTGGGTGAATTCGACGTG
>NZ_LWEE01000138.1:0-211 GCF_001635445.1 Halioglobus sp. HI00S01 | reverse complement strand
GGCAGTGATTGCGCGCTCAAGTAAATGCTGAGCCAGCAGGCCTACGAGCGTGCTCTGGAACGACTGCAGGCAGATTTAGACCGCTGACCTGAACTTCCCTCACGCGGAATATGTCATAGTATGTAGTGGCCGATGCGGCGGCGCTCAACGGCGTCCGTCGATAAGGGCTTGTTATTACCAACCGCTTGAGAATGTCATGAAGAAACTACTG
>NZ_LWEE01000137.1:0-247 GCF_001635445.1 Halioglobus sp. HI00S01 | reverse complement strand
TACATGCAGTACCGCGAGTATGCGCGTCACTCCCTGCGCGACGCGGATGCCATGCACCGCTACGAAGCGGATCTGATGCGCTATGCCAAGCTCATTCGCCACTTCCTGTTGCGTACACCCGCCGACCCCACATCGTTCAAGCCTCGGGATATCGGCGAACTGATCTTTATGGCGAAGAAGTTCGCCGATATCCCGAGGCTTGAACGATGTGGGGTCGGCGGGTGTACGCAACAGGAAGTGGCGAATG
>NZ_LWEE01000136.1:0-215 GCF_001635445.1 Halioglobus sp. HI00S01 | reverse complement strand
CTTCGCGAGAGCTTGTGTAGTCTGCAGATGGAGTTGCGTTCGGTAGGACAAGACCTCCTGTATGAGAAGGGCTATCTGCATCAGGTAATACCTCGTCTAGCAGCTCACTTCAATGTCGCACGCATCAATATCGCTTCGGTTCCTGGCGTCCATGAACAGGCCTCGGTGGAGCGGCTGAAACACTCTTTGAGTGTTCCACTCAACGTGTTGCCAGG
>NZ_LWEE01000135.1:0-260 GCF_001635445.1 Halioglobus sp. HI00S01 | reverse complement strand
TGACCGGTGAAATACCCGGTATACAGCTCAGGCACTTCTGGGTGCCCGAGTAGACCGCGTCGGCACCCCATTCATCCACTTTGAGTTCGATGCCGCCCAGTGAGGTAACGGTGTCGACAATACTCAGCGCGTTGTTCGCTTTAGCCAGCGCGCACAGCGCGGCGACGTCAGAGCGCGCACCGGTGGATGTCTCTGCGTGGACAAACGCCAGTGTAGAGGCTTCGGGATGTGCGGCAAAGGTGGCCTCCACCTTGTCTACG
>NZ_LWEE01000134.1:0-232 GCF_001635445.1 Halioglobus sp. HI00S01 | reverse complement strand
CATTGCCGCCGTGGCCATGACGGTGTTCTTCGCTCGTAAGTGGCGCAACAGTGGCGTGGTCACCGATGTAGAGATTGCCGAGCTGCGTTACGGTGGTGCCCAGGCGACGGTGCTGCGTACGGTCAAGGCATCGGTGTTTTCCACTTTTGTGAACTGCATTATTCTCGGCTGGGTGTTTGCAGGCATGGCCAAGATTTCCGAACCGTTCATGCATTGGGAAGCGCTGCTCGGG
>NZ_LWEE01000133.1:0-372 GCF_001635445.1 Halioglobus sp. HI00S01 | reverse complement strand
TGGATACATTGCGAGCACTCGCCGGGGTGCCGGATGGTTTAGCGAAGCTGCTGAAGAGTCGAGGGCTGTCGGGGCAGCGCAGTGCCTTGCTGTTCCAAATGCTCTCTTGCGGTATCGATCTGAGTGATGACGACGCCCAGGTTATCGCGGACTATTTGGCGGTGCGGCACGACAGGCTGGCCGAGGATCTGGGGGTGCCGGCGTCGCTCTCTCAGCTGATCGGTGCAGCCACCGCGGCGCTTCAACTCTTTTCCGATTACGAGCGCTTACGCGCGGATGAGGCGGAGCTGTCTGAGGCGTTCGCGGCGGTACCCGATTTTGATTACCTGGCGGGCAAGACGGAGTTTGAGGATTTGAACGCCCAGGTGCTAA
>NZ_LWEE01000132.1:0-397 GCF_001635445.1 Halioglobus sp. HI00S01 | reverse complement strand
CGATGCCCGTCGCGCATACTGATCCGGCCCTTCTCCGGCACCGCGCTCCACACCCATTCTGGCCAAGCGCTCACAGAACTTGAGGTATAGCCTGTCCATTTCGCGCTGTTGCACGGTTTTGCGTTGCAACATCAGGGTAATCACCACCGGCGCAAACACCAGCACACCGGCCCCGAGCAGCACCAACGCGAACTTCTGTGCGCTGAATTCGCCGAACCAGTTGCTCAGTAACTGGTACTGCCGATCACTGTCGAAGCCGGTCACCCAGCTCTGCCAGCGGTAGGTAATCGCGTCGTAGCGCAGGCGCAACTGGTTTACCCAGTTCACCCCGCGAAACCGCAGCGGCGACAGCGGTGAATCAGCAAGAAAAGACCCCTCGCCCGACAGCGCCTCCTCG
>NZ_LWEE01000131.1:0-207 GCF_001635445.1 Halioglobus sp. HI00S01 | reverse complement strand
CCCCGCGAAGAAAAAGGCGGCCGCGAAAAAGCCCGCCGCTAAAAAGAAGGCGGCCCCAAAATCCAGGGCCAAGCCTACATCGAAAGCCAAGCAGCAGGAGAAGTAAACCGCGTGACCTTGGAACAGTTCTACGACAATAAAAGTCCCTGGCCAGATCGCAACAACCAGAAAGTCCTGTTTATTCTCGATGCGCGCAATAGCCTCGAC
>NZ_LWEE01000130.1:0-432 GCF_001635445.1 Halioglobus sp. HI00S01 | reverse complement strand
TTCGCGGACAGACCATGAAGATCGTTTCGGACGGCAGAATCCAGGGCCTTACCGGTTATCTCGCTGACCCCTACAACACGACTTTACGTGGCGATGCAGACTACCGCGGCTCTCCGATCTTTCCACGTGAGGAGCTGCTAGAGATGGATGGCCGGGCGCATGCTACGGGTATGCCGATGGCTATTCACGCTAATGGTGATGCGGCGATTGATGACGTCATCCACGCCTTTGATCTAGCCCAGCAGGCCAATCCTGTCGCTGACCCGCGCCATTTGCGAGTGAATCAGAATAAGGCGCGGGATGACCAGTTGGATGAGATGAAACGCCTGGGCATTACACCCAGTTTTTTTTCTGCACATACCTACTACTGGGGTGATCGTCACCGTGATATTTTCATGGGGCCCGAGCGCGCCCGGCGCATGAGCCCAAGCC
>NZ_LWEE01000129.1:0-257 GCF_001635445.1 Halioglobus sp. HI00S01 | reverse complement strand
CATGGGCACAGTCATGGCCATTAACATGGCCATGACTGTGCCCATGGCCATGCTCATAATGAACGCCCTCCTCCAGGCTGAAATCGTGCTGGTGGAAGTGAAACATGCGCAACATCAGCAACATGCCAATCAATCCGAGCATTAACCACCAGACCGAGCGATCGACACTGCCCTGCTCCAACGCGATGCTGTGTGGCAACAGGTGATAGAACGCCACACCCAGCATCAACCCTGACACCAGGCTCATCATCAGCTGG
>NZ_LWEE01000128.1:0-381 GCF_001635445.1 Halioglobus sp. HI00S01 | reverse complement strand
GATTGGCGGCCGTTACGTCGGAGAGTTGAATCTCACAGGCACCTCTACGGAACTGCTGGTGGTCGTTCTGCCCATGGAGTCTCCTGAGGATGCGCTCTACTTCCCATGGTCACAGCAAGAGGATGGCAATCGTCTACGGATTTAAGCGGTTCTTTGGTTGCGCGGCGAGGGGTAGCTCCAAACTCGTCGCGCTTTTTTTTTGCCTGAGAAATTACCGGGCCTGCGGGCCCGCGGCCGCCGGCAGCAGTATCGTGACGTCGGTACCCTTACCTGGCGTGCTGACAATGCGCACACCGCCGCCAGCGTCGCTGGCAAAGCGCTGCACCATTTTCAGTCCCAGCCCGTGGCCCTCCTGATCGCGCGAATCGCACAAGCGGCATT
>NZ_LWEE01000127.1:0-231 GCF_001635445.1 Halioglobus sp. HI00S01 | reverse complement strand
CGTCTGCTGGCAGAACAAAGCAAATCCATTGACGGCACCTTCACACGCCATATCAGCGCCCAGTTACGCAGCGGGGAACCGCCACTTCCCGATCTCGAGGCAGTGGCCGCTAGCCTGCACGTATCGCAACGCACCCTCAATCGACGCCTACTGCAGGAGGGCAGCAGCTACCGCCAGTTAAAATCAGCGGCGCTCGCCCACTGGGGCAAACTCTACCTGGAGCACACCGAC
>NZ_LWEE01000126.1:0-223 GCF_001635445.1 Halioglobus sp. HI00S01 | reverse complement strand
GGCTGCGGCGCTGCGCGGAGACACTATTCTGGTCAGCATCATGCACGCCAACAACGAGATTGGCACCGTGAACGATATCGCCGGCATTGCGGGTGACTTCGCCGATGCCGGCGATATCGTTCACGGTGCCAATCTCGTTGTTGGCGTGCATGATGCTGACCAGAATAGTGTCTTCGCGCAGCGCCGCAGCCACCGCCTCCGGGGTAATCAGGCCGTGGGCGTC
>NZ_LWEE01000125.1:0-220 GCF_001635445.1 Halioglobus sp. HI00S01 | reverse complement strand
AGAACTGAGCTCAGCACGCACCACATCCCACACGGCACGGGAAGGTTGCAGCTCCAGTGGCGCAGTATCACCATTGTCTCGAGGCGCAACAGGCCCCTGGCAGCGCAACCGCACTCCAAGGGCATCAGACAATAGAAACATTTCCGAGATCTGATGCTGATTCCATTTCGTTGGCGTGCACACCATATCTACCCGGAGCCCCGCAGATACCGCCTGCGCG
>NZ_LWEE01000124.1:0-240 GCF_001635445.1 Halioglobus sp. HI00S01 | reverse complement strand
CTCCATCAATGAGCTGCAGCGCGAAGGCAAGGCGGCGACGCGCTGGAATATGCTGCACCCGGAGGAGGCGCCGCGTGTGCCCTACGTTACTCAGCTGCTGGACGGCACGTCAGGTCCGGTCGTGGTGGCCACGGATTACATGAAATCCTATGCCGACCAGATTCGCGAGTTTATTCCCGGGCATTTCACGGCATTGGGGACCGACGGCTTTGGCCGTTCCGATACCCGCTCACGCTTGCG
>NZ_LWEE01000123.1:0-220 GCF_001635445.1 Halioglobus sp. HI00S01 | reverse complement strand
GTGATCCCGCGCCTGATGAGGACGACATAAGACGCTGGATTCAGGCAGCGCTGGCCACTCAGCGCACAACTGATACAGAAGTGAGCGTGCGGCTCGTCGACGAAGACGAGATGGCTGAGCTCAATCACACCTGGCGCGGCAAGTCCGGCCCCACCAACGTTTTGTCATTCCCCAGCGACTTGCCTCCCGAACTGGAACTGCCGCTGCTGGGCGATATCGT
>NZ_LWEE01000122.1:0-225 GCF_001635445.1 Halioglobus sp. HI00S01 | reverse complement strand
TATTTGCCGTGAAAACGGCGTCGAGATCACCGAATTGTCCACGCACCTGCAGGGACAGTTGGTGGCGGTTCACCCGGCCTACGATGAGTTGTTCGATGGCTTTGCCCCTGAAGCCGTGCGCGGCAACGCCAGTGCGCGTCAGGAGTGGGCCGTACAGCAATTGCGCCTTGCCGCCAAAGCCAGCGCGAATCTCGGAATCAATGCCCATGCGACCTTCTCAGGTGC
>NZ_LWEE01000121.1:0-266 GCF_001635445.1 Halioglobus sp. HI00S01 | reverse complement strand
TTTGGCGTTCAGTACCTTATGCTGAATCTTGGATTTGCGGAAACGCGCCGACAGTTCTTCTGAGGTTTCAACAGAGGCCGTACCTACCAGTACAGGTGCCCCTGCCTCCATACAATCCTTCACGTCGGCAACAATGGCGTCGAACTTTTCTTCGCGGCTGAGGTAGACCACATCGTTGAGGTCCTTGCGTTCCTGCTTCTTGTTGGTGGGAATGACCAACACTTCCAGACCATAAATCTGGCGGAATTCAAAGGCCTCGGTATCCG
>NZ_LWEE01000120.1:0-203 GCF_001635445.1 Halioglobus sp. HI00S01 | reverse complement strand
CAGATCGCCATCGTGTGGTCATGCGTTCGGAAGTTGGGATGGCCTTTTTGTCCGACGGTGACCGGCCTGAGTTGGCGCCTTCGCTGAACTTCTTTGCCGGCGGTTCTCAGAGTATTCGTGGCTACAGTTATCAGTCCATTGGCAATGAAATCACGGTGCAGGATGAACTCGGAGAAGATGTCACCCTGATCGTGGGTGGCGAC
>NZ_LWEE01000119.1:0-395 GCF_001635445.1 Halioglobus sp. HI00S01 | reverse complement strand
CCCATGAGCGTCATAAACTCTTCGGTAGCCCCGTGATCGCCATCCGCACCGGCTTTGAGGTCCATGCCCGCACAGAAGGTATCGCCATTGGCGGTCAGAATCGCACAGCGAAGACTGTCGTCTTCATCCAGCAGGCGCCAGGCTTTGTACATACCCAGCAGCATCTGCGGGCTGAAGGCGTTTTTCGCCTCCGGGCGATTCAGCGTCACGATCAGGACGTTGCCCTCCTGCTCAACAATGCAGTTCTCAGTGCTTATATCCAGTTCAGCCATGTTACTTCCTCAATGTTGTCAGGCTTGGTGGAAATCGCCGGACAGGGCAATTTCCAGAGCTTTGGGGTACGCGGGCTTGCCGCTTGGGGCGCGCGGGACTTCGTCCACTATGTGTAGCTCGCG
>NZ_LWEE01000118.1:0-220 GCF_001635445.1 Halioglobus sp. HI00S01 | reverse complement strand
ACCGGATTACCCGCAATTGTCATCATGGCCCGCAACTGACCTTCCCCTGGCGTTAGAATATCCTCAGCCATGGTTACTGCAGGCAGTTCACCGGCAAATTCAGGGAGGCCACGAACGCGCGACGTAAATCTACCAAGGCTGCCTGCGCCCTTTTCGCCTCTAGTGATATAGCCGAATGCGGGTGAGCATACGAGCGCCCCACCCTCGCGATCAAGATTGC
>NZ_LWEE01000117.1:0-297 GCF_001635445.1 Halioglobus sp. HI00S01 | reverse complement strand
TTGGCGCCGGCGGGGTGCTAACGATTGACGCGGGCAGCAAAGAGAAAGCGCTGGAACTCATGGGCGCCCTGCAAAATGAGCAGCAGTTTGGCTTTATGGCGGTAAGTCTTGGCTACTTCGATACGCTCATGTCCTGTTCAGCATCGAGCACATCCAGCGAAATGGAAGACGAGGACATTCAGGCGGCTGGCATCAGCCCCGGCCTTGTTCGCCTGGCTGTGGGATATACCGGCACCCTGGAGCAACGCTGGAGCCAACTGGAGGCTGCGCTTGATTCCGTCGGCATGTAAGTAAATC
>NZ_LWEE01000116.1:0-415 GCF_001635445.1 Halioglobus sp. HI00S01 | reverse complement strand
ACAGCCAGGATCCTGTGAATGCCGCTTGTGCGATTCGCGCGATCAGGAGGGCCACGGGCTGGGACTGAAAATGGTGCAGCGCTTTGCCAGCGACGCTGGCGGCGGTGTGCGCATTGTCAGCACGCCAGGTAAGGGTACCGACGTCACGATACTGCTGCCGGCGGCCGCGGGCCCGCAGGCCCGGTAATTTCTCAGGCAAAAAAAAAAAGCGCGACGAGTTTGGAGCTACCCCTCGCCGCGCAACCAAAGAACCGCTTAAATCCGTAGACGATTGCCATCCTCTTGCTGTGACCATGGGAAGTAGAGCGCATCCTCAGGAGACTCCATGGGCAGAACGACCACCAGCAGTTCCGTAGAGGTGCCTGTGAGATTCAACTCTCCGACGTAACGGCCGCCAATCAACGCCGTCCGCAGC
>NZ_LWEE01000115.1:0-217 GCF_001635445.1 Halioglobus sp. HI00S01 | reverse complement strand
GTTCGGGCCGGCGCTACCACCGCGCAGTACGATATGGCCGTAGGCATTGCCCTTGGTGGTGAACACTGATACCTGTCCCTGGCGGTTAATACCCAGGAAGCGGTGCGGCTTGGAAACCGAGTTCAGTGCGTTGGTGGCTACCGTCAAGCCGCCATCGGTGCCGTTTTTGAAGCCCACAGCAGAGGAGAGGCCGGAGGCCATTTCGCGGTGGGTCTGG
>NZ_LWEE01000114.1:0-220 GCF_001635445.1 Halioglobus sp. HI00S01 | reverse complement strand
GGTCGACAGCTGTTCCAGCGAGTTCTTGCGCGTGAGGAAATTCAGCATCTGGTCGGTCACGCCGAGTATGCTGGTAATCTCTTCGCGGGTGCGTAGCGGCGTGCCAATGTCGACCACGATAAGCCGTTCGCCACCTATCTGGCGGCCTACTTCCACCGGGATATTCATAGCGAGGCCACCGTCCACCAGCAGTCGCCCATCGTGTTCGACCGGCGCCAGC
>NZ_LWEE01000113.1:0-227 GCF_001635445.1 Halioglobus sp. HI00S01 | reverse complement strand
TCCTGAAGAACAGATTACCAACCGCAGCCAGCGCTTTCTTGCCGCGGAGATCGTGCGCGAAAAAATCATGCGCCAGTTGGGCGACGAGTTGCCCTACGCTGTGACCGTGGAAATCGAAGAGTTTGCCTACGACGAAGGCATTGTGCATATCTCCGCGCTGATTCTTGTCGAGCGCGACGGGCAGAAAAAAATCATTATTGGTGAGAAGGGCAGCCGTCTGCGTTCGA
>NZ_LWEE01000112.1:0-219 GCF_001635445.1 Halioglobus sp. HI00S01 | reverse complement strand
GCAAAATCGCGGGCAAAACTATAGCTATCGGCTAAATTTAGCCCTTATCGCATGAACCACGCCTAACGCCCCCATTGGCGGAAAGCAGCTGGCTGCAAGTCCAGCACAGCTTCTTGAGCTAAAGCACCATGCGCCTACTACATTTCATTCATTGCGAATCTTTTAGCTTATTTAGGTGCTTCCTTTGCCTCAACCGTGAGGCTGTGCCAGAGAGTGCTC
>NZ_LWEE01000111.1:0-367 GCF_001635445.1 Halioglobus sp. HI00S01 | reverse complement strand
ACCTTCCAGCATGGGCATTTTCAGTGCCATCTGTCTGACACCAATTAACAGCGCTGAACTAGAGTCTGCGATTACTTCCGTGCTTACCGGCGTGCCTGGGTAACAAGCTGTCCATAGCTGGTTGCTTCAAGCAGCGCCGCAGCGATCTGCCCCAATGGCAGTGTTTCGCAAGCCCCCCCCAGGCGCACGGTTTCGCCGGGCATACCCCAAACCACACTGGTTTCTTCGTCCTGGGCGATGGTATGCACGTGCTGATCCTTTAAAGCACACATGGCGCTGGCGCCGTCTCCGCCCATCCCAGTGAGTATCGCGGCCACGGCATTGTCGCCGACAGCGGCCAGAACAGACCGAAACAGTACATCGACGC